>CALIIP010000016.1 GCA_938018045.1 uncultured Flavobacteriaceae bacterium | reverse complement strand
ATCTGGAAACTATGCTGTATTATCTGATATCTTAGGTGATGAGGATCATTTAGGAGATATGGATTTTAAAGTAACTGGTACTGCTGACGGTATTACAGCTTGTCAAATGGATATTAAAGTAAAAGGATTATCATACGAGATTTTAGTGAATGCTTTACAACAGGCTCGTAATGGACGTTTACATATCCTAGAGAAATTGACAGATACAATTGCTGCTCCAAATGCCGATGTTAAAGAGCATGCTCCTACAATGGTAACAAGACGTATTCCTAACGAATTTATTGGTGCCTTAATCGGTCCTGGTGGAAAAGTGATTCAAGAAATGCAAAAGGAAACTGAGACTACCATTGTTATTAACGAAGATCCAGTTACTGAAGAAGGTATCGTTGAAATTTTAGGTGTTGGCAAAAAAGGAATTGAGGCTGTTATGGCAAAAATAGATTCTTTATTATTCAGACCAGAAGTTGGAAGTATATATGAAGTAAAGGTAATTAAAATCTTAGATTTTGGACCTGTAGTTGAATATATGGATGCTCCTGGAAATGAAGTACTAGTTCACATTTCTGAATTGGCTTGGGAACGTACAAACGCGGTTACAGATGTAGTAAGTATGGGTGATGTATTTGATATCAAGTATTTCGGAAAAGATCCAAGAACGAAGAAAGATAAAGTTTCTCGTAAAGCATTATTAGAAAAGCCTGAAGGTTATGTTGAAAGACCTAAACCTGCAAGAGATAATAATCGTGGACGTGATAATCGTAGAGACGATAGAAGAAAAAGAGATTAATTAATTTTAACTCTTAATTATATTAAAAAAGGTGTCAAGTTAAACTTGGCACCTTTTTTCTTTTATTAAATAATAAATTTTATTTTTCAATCTCCACTTTTTTACTTGCTACTTGATCTATTGGTAGAATTACTTTACCACTATCAGTTTTAATTGTCATACATATATTATCAATAGCAACAATCTCACCTTTAGTTTTTCCAACTTTGATTTGCTGACCTATTTCAAAGTTTTTTCGCGTATAGAAACCAAACAATAGTTTCTTTACAACATCACGGGAACCTAATCCAAAAGCAATTGTGAATGATAAAACGATTGAACCCAATATCATTGTCAGGTTACTTTTAATAACACTTGTGTCTATTCCTGCTTGATCAAATGCAGTTATCCCTAAGAAAACTACAATTAAGTAAAAGGCTATGTTACCTAATAAATTACCCCCAGAAATTTCTAGTGATTTAAACATTGCGTGAATTGCTTTTTTAACAACAGTTCCTAAATATATACCTGCTACAAAAATTGCAAGTGCTGATAAAAGTCTAGGTAAATAAGCAATAAAACTTTGAATTCCGTTAGAGACTGAATCCAATCCGAAAATTCCAGCACCTGCTAGAACGAATATTAATATCAAAGACCATTTAACTATTCCCAAAATAAATTTGGTCAAAACAACATTTACCGTTGTATTACCAAATATTTCCGTCTTACTTAATTTTTCTGACCATTGATCTATATTGGTTTTACTCAAGGCTTTTCTAATAATATAAAGTAAAATTTTAATCAATAACCAAGCGATAAAAATAAATATAATAAACCCTACAACTGTAGGCATACCAGCAATAATATCGTCAAAAACTCCTTGAAAAGCTGAAATGATATCTGTTTTAATGTCTAATAATGGAAGCATAATAAATTTGTTTTAGTTAGTGTATTTTTAGTTAGTGTTATTTTTTATTTTTTTCTGACGACAAAAAAGATCCAATAGTATTTGGATATTTTACAACAAACAAATCTGCAAAATCTATCGACAATTTGATAAATGAAATATCATTCATTACTTTACCTTTAAGTAATTCAGGCACTTCTTCATTATGTAGTAACTTTTTAAAAGGATTTTCCATCATATCAAGTTATTATACGTTATTAATACTCTTTCTTTTGCTCTTTTTATTCTCATTTTCACTGCACTTTCTCCAATATCTAAAGCCTCTTGAATCTCTCTAATTGACATATCATCTTGATATTTTAAAAGTAAAATTACTTTATCATTCACATCAATTAATTCTAAAACCTTTTTTAGCTTTTCAGTCTTTAAACTGAATATACTATCATCAGGAACTTCATCATCAGTAAATTTTTCAAGATAACTATCTATAGAAACTTTTGGTTTTTTCTTTTCACTATCTCTTTGTACATAATTTACACAATGGTTATATGTAAACGAATACAGCCATGTCGAAAATTTAGAGTCACCTTTAAAAGAACGCAGTTTAACAAATAATTTTAAAAAAATATCATGTGTTAAATCCTGTGCTTCTTCTTTAGATTTACTAAATCCCAAACATTTATTATACACAACCTTAACATACCTGTCATAAAGTTGTGAGAACAAATGACTATCATTTGTTCCTATTATTCCCTCAATTAATTCTTCATCACTCAAGTTAAGTCGACCTTTTAAGCAATCATTACTATTATTAACAGTTCTTATATAATTAAGACACCTAAAATACAAAACGTCACTCTAAAAACTAAACTTTAACCTAATATTTATTTTTATTACTTTTTTTGTAACAAAATCACAACTACTTGCGTATATATATTTGAGAACCATAAAATTATTAGATGAGACAACTAAAGATTACAAAACAAGTTACCAATAGAGAGACTGCCTCGTTAGACAAATACTTACAAGAAATTGGAAAAGTAGATTTGATAACAGCAGATATGGAAGTTGAATTGGCACAGCGAATTAAAGCTGGAGATCAAATTGCTTTAGAAAAATTAACTAAAGCAAATTTACGTTTTGTTGTTTCTGTTGCTAAACAATATCAAAACCAAGGCTTAACACTTCCTGATTTAATAAATGAAGGGAATTTAGGATTGATTAAAGCTGCAAAACGTTTTGATGAAACTCGTGGGTTTAAATTTATCTCTTATGCAGTTTGGTGGATTCGTCAATCAATATTACAAGCATTAGCAGAACAATCTAGAATTGTTAGGTTGCCTTTAAACAAGATTGGATCTATAAATAAAATAAATAAAATGTACGCTTTCTTAGAGCAAGAAAACGAACGTCATCCTTCTGCTGAAGAAATTGCTAAGAAATTAGATATGACTATCAGCGATGTAAAGGAATCTATGAAAAATTCTGGTCGTCACGTATCTATGGATGCACCATTAATACAAGGTGAAGATTCAAATTTATATGACGTTTTAAATACTGGAGATTCTCCAAATCCTGATAGAGTTTTAATGCATGATTCCTTGAAAATTGAAATCATCCGTGCTTTAGACACACTAACACCTCGTGAGGCTGATGTGGTGCAACTTTATTTCGGTTTAGGTGAGCAACATCCAATGACTCTTGAAGAAATTGGTGAGACGTTTGATTTAACACGTGAACGTGTGCGTCAGATTAAAGAAAAAGCAATCAGAAGATTGAAACATACATCAAGAAGTAAAATCTTAAAAACATATTTAGGATAAACGTTTAAGTTTTAAACGACAACTATTTAGATGCTGGATAATTTATTCAGCATCTTTTTTTATTTCTGATGGTTTCCGTTTTCAATTATCACTATATTTGCACAGAACAATTTTACAACCTACAAATGACCAGACTAATTGCACCATCAGTACTTGCAGCAGACTTTGCAAACATTCAACGAGATATAGAAATGCTGAACAATAGTGATGCCGACTGGATTCATATTGATGTGATGGATGGCGTATTTGTGCCAAATATTTCTTTTGGAATGCCTGTAATTAAAGCAATTCAAAGACATGCAAAAAAAATGATGGATGTTCATTTGATGATTGTAAATCCTGATCAATACATAAAAGAGTTTAAAAGTATTGGCGCAGATATATTGACTGTTCATTACGAGGCATGTACACACTTACATCGCACGCTTCAGGCTATAAAACTAGAAGGCATGCAAGCTGGAGTTGCACTAAATCCTCATACACCAATAAATGCTTTGGAAGATGTTATTATGGACATTGACCTTGTTTGCTTGATGAGTGTAAATCCTGGTTTTGGCGGGCAAAGTTTTATAGAGAATACTTACAAAAAGGTAATTCAACTAAAACATCTTATCGAGCAATCTGGCTCTAAAGCAAAAATAGAAATTGATGGAGGCGTAACTGACCAAAATGCACACAAACTAGTTTCTGCAGGCGCAGATGTATTGGTTGCAGGTTCGTTTGTCTTTAAAGCAGATAATCCAACAGAAACTATTAAGAATTTGAGATTACTTGCAAATAGTTAATTCTCAATATCAATATTCAATATTCGCTTAGTATGATTGAATATTTCAGGTAGTTTTTCTTTAAACTCTATTGGAGTTTCAAAATAATGCTCAACCAAAACTGCTAAAAATTCATATTGATTTTCAAAAGCATATTCTCTTAAGTAACCTGAATCCAAAAGTTTTTTCTGAACTTTTTTATCTTCTAGAAAATTTAATAAATTATTAAACTTTCTATTAAAATATCGTGATTCTGAATTTTTATTGATTTTAAAACTAAATTGCATTGCATGTGTAAATTCATGTAACCCAAGGTTTAAATTGTCATTTTCAATTTTTAATCCCTCTTCAAAATCTTTCCAAGAAAAAACTACTGCTTTATATTTCGGGTTAATCTCACCTTTATGCTGTTGATTTGACAAGTTAGAAAAGTAATCTTTTGGATAAACAATTATAGTGTCTATAATAGAAAAAAGATAATTTCTATAACCAAACGAAACTTTAATCGCAGTTGCTGCAATAAGTAATTTAATTTCATCAGTAATAATAAAACCTTCTCGACTCTTAAAATTATGACTGTCCATAAATTTTATTATTCGATGCTCAAAGTATTTTTTGTTTTTTAAAGAGAGTTTATTGTAGAAACTTATATTCTTAGATATTATTTCTCTTTCTTCAAGTCTTAATTCTTTTAAAAAGAATTCGAATCGATGAAGATTTTTATAGTATTGATGAATATTAATGAAAACTTTGATTTGACTGCTGTGTTTAATATGAATCAAATGTAATATAAACAATTAATAATTTATTAAATTTACTTTTTTTAATTCAGAATATTCTATGAACAACAAAGTGTATACAATTTTCGTCAGTTTTATAGTCGCATTAGGAGGGTTTCTTTTTGGCTTTGATGCTGGTATTATTTCGGGCGTCATGTCTTTTGCAGGTCCTGAATTTAATTTAAATGAGATTCAATCTGGTTGGGTGGTTAGTTCACCATCATTTGCTGCAATGTTTGCAATGTTATTTTCAGGCAGAATAAGTGATAAGATTGGGAGAAAAAGAATGTTGATTTTTGTTGCTTTTCTATATGCCATTTCTGCTGTCTTATCTGCTTTAGCAATGTCTTATGAAATGCTTTATATAGCAAGAATAATTGGAGGTATTGCTTTTGGTGCCGCACTAGTACTAGCACCAATATATATTGCAGAAATTTCAACAGCAGAAAATAGGGGGAAGTTGGTTTCATTACAACAACTAAACATCGTTTTTGGTTTTTTTGCAGCTTTCTTAAGTAATTATTTCTTCAATAAATACAATACATCTGATAGCACTTTCCTTAATGATGAAAATGTTTGGAGATGGATGTTGGGGGTAGAACTAATTCCTGCACTATTATATTTTATATTGCTGTTTTTTGTTCCTAAAAGTCCTCGCTGGTTATATTTAAAAGGAAAATATGAAGAGGCAAAAAGAGTTTTAAATAAGATTCATGGAAATGAAAGGGGAAGTATAGAAATAGCATCTATAGAAAAAAATATAAATACTGATAAAAACAAATCTAAATTAAAAATTAGAGATTTATTAAAACCATCATTGCGATTTATTTTAGTTGTCGGCTTAATCGTGGGTATTTTACAACAAATTACAGGTATAAACGCAGTGTATTTTTATGCTACCTCTATTTTTAAACAAACTGGTATTGGTACAGATGCTGCTTTTTCATCAGGAGTTTTATTAAGTACAATTTCGGTAGTTTTCACTTTTGTCGCTATCTATTTAATTGATAGAATGGGGAGAAGACCTTTATTATTGATTGGTACAGCAGGCATTGCTATTAGTCTATTATTATGCGCCTATGGTTTCAATCAAGCGACGTATCAATTATCGGAAGAGAAAATTAATCAATTAGAATTTTCTGAATCTAAAAAACTGTTGCCTCTCGCTAATAAAATTTATGAAAATGACATCGATTTTAAAAATGATTTAAAAACAACTTTAGGAAATAAGGTTTATAGTAAAAATGATGGTGCAATTTTAGAAGCAGCAACCAATATAAATGCAAATTTAATATTGATTGGAATTTTAGGCTTCATAGCTTGTTTTGCATTTTCTTTAGGCCCTGTCATGTGGGTATTACTATCAGAATTATACCCAATAAAATATAGAGGGCTCGCAATTGGAGTAATCGCCTTTGTAAACTCTTTAATTAGTTCTATTGTACAGTTAGTTTTCCCTTGGGAATTATCAAATTTAGGAAACGCTCTCACATTTTTTATTTTCGGAGTAATAGCCTTTATAGGTTTCTTTATTTTATTAAAAATACTACCTGAAACAAAAGGGAAGTCTTTAGAAGAATTGGAACAAGAACTAGTTGTTGAAACTTAGTTTTTGAAATAAATTGGATTGCTGCTCATCCTGACAAAACTCCGTTTTAAAAATAGAAAAATCCACAAAACAAAAAAACAAGCTTTGTTCTTAGGAATGCTTCGCGTCCTGACAAAACTCCGTTTTGAAAATATCAGGATTGCTTCGCGTCCTGACAAAACTCCGTTTTGAAAATATCAGGATTGCTTCGCGTCCTGACAAAACTCCGTTTTGAAAATAAAAAGACTCTAAAAAAGAAATAAAGCAAGCTTTGTTCTTTTTTAGAGTCTTTTTATTTATCCGTGACCTCGACAGGATTCAAACCTGTAACCGTCAGAGCCGAAATCTGATGCGCTATTCAGTTGCGCCACGAGGCCTAATCTTTATGACTAATTAAGTTAACAACTCTTTTACAAGCGTTGATATCGTTTTCCCGTCTGCTTTTCCTGCTAATTCTTTTGAAGCCATACCCATCACTTTTCCCATATCTTTCATTCCACTTGCTCCAG
>CALIIP010000015.1 GCA_938018045.1 uncultured Flavobacteriaceae bacterium | reverse complement strand
TAAATTTCCAAGTGAATGGGGAACCAATACTCCAAACCCATATTCAGAAAAACTTATTGAAAACTCTCCATTAAGTAGAGTTTTAGAGCAAGCTGCACCTGGAGAAGCTTGGAAATTAGCAAATAACAATACCATTAAATTTGGTTATGGTACCAATGCCACTTATGAAGTAAAACGCCTAAAGGTTGTTTTTGTTGGAGGGAATTCAGAGAATCCATCTTTGGTTTCAGAT
Organism: uncultured Flavobacteriaceae bacterium; assembly: GCA_938018045.1. Lineage (GTDB taxonomy): Bacteria > Bacteroidota > Bacteroidia > Flavobacteriales > Flavobacteriaceae > Urechidicola. The sequence goes on along the minus strand of CALIIP010000015.1, from coordinate 12,121 downwards.
GATTATTATGCCGAAAATGAATTGTACAAAAGTATTGTAAAGGATGAAAACTGGACTTCAGGAAAAGATCATACAACAGAAGAATTTAAGGACAAGCAAGGGCGTGTAGTTTTAAAGAGGACATATGATTCTTCTGTAGCACATGACACTCACTATGTATATGATGATTTTGGTAATTTAACATATGTGATTCCTCCATTGGCAGTAGATTCGATGTTTGACGAGACCATTACAGGATTCTTTTATAACTTAGAGCAAACAACTTTCACGCCTTCAGACTTTGGACTTTCTGGTGCAGGTCAACTTACTGTAGGGATTATTGAAACAGGCAATGGACATGAATATAGTATAGATTTCAACTTCACTAATTTAACAGGATTGTTAACTACAGGAGATGTAATAACCCTTCCTAATGCAGAGGAGTTGTCTGATAATCTTTTATTTTATATTAAAGATGCTTCTAAACGTAAAGGCTATACTTTTTCTATAGTCAACGATAAGATAAACATTACAAATCAAGGAGGTGCTTTCCCAATTTCTAACATACAAAAAACCAATTCTTATGTATTAACTTCACAGACGGGTTCAGCAACTTACACTTTAAACACCAATACGTTAGATGATCTTTGCTATCAATATAAATACGACAAGAGAAATCGATTGGTAGAAAAGAAAATTCCTGCAAAGGGTTGGGAGTATATTGTATATAATACACTTGACCAACCAGTGATTACTCAAGATGCATTACTTCGATTAACCAATAAATGGTTGTTTACAAAATATGATGCTTTTGGGAGAGTTGCATATACAGGAGTCTTTAATAATAGTAATTCAAGAACGTCTTTACAAAACACCGTAAATGGAATTAGTTCTCAACATGTAACTAAAAACAGTTCTCCTTCTACGATTGCTGGGACTACTATTTACTATAGCAATGGAGCATACCCAACTAATATATCTCAGATATATTCAATAAACTATTATGATGATTACACCTTTGATAAAGTTAGTGGTAATTCAGAAACAGCTTATAGTATCACACCGACAACTAATGTAAAAGGATTGCCTACAGGTTCTAAAGTAAGAGTGTTAGATACTTCCCCTGTAAAATGGATTACATCTGTTAGTTATTATGACATCAAATCTAGGCCTATTTATTCATATAGTTATAATGCTTATTTTGATTCGACTGATAAAATGAAGAGTAAATTAAATTTTGTTGGACAAGTTGAAGAAACAACAAGTGAACACACCAAAACAGGAAACTCGACTATTACAAGTATTGATAAATTTACATACGACAATACAGGTAGAGTAACCAAGCAAACTCAAACTATTGATGGAAATGAAGAAGTAATCGCTGAAAATTCATATGATGATTTAGGACAGTTAGAGAATAAAGGAGTTGGAGGTAAAATAACTCAAAATAGATTGCAAACAATTGATTACAACTACAACATCCGAGGATGGTTAAAAGATATAAATCAAGATACAAACAATGATAATGATTTATTTAATTTTTCATTAAAATACAACGACCCAACTTCTGGAGGAGTTGCATTGTACAATGGAAATATCTCACAAACAAGTTGGAACACTTTAAATGCTGACTCAAGTGTCAAAACATATACTTATACTTATGATGCTTTAAATCGTATTAAAACTGGTATTGACAACACATCACATTATAATCTTGATTTGGTTGATTATGATAAAAATGGAAATATTACAGCCTTAAAAAGAGAAGGACATACTGCAATTAATGGATCAGGAGTTGTAACCGCTTATGGAACGATGGATGATTTGACATATACTTATGATGGCAATCAACTAAAGAAAGTAGATGAAGGAGAGAGTAGTATGTATGGATTTAAAAATGGGGCTAATATTGCAGAAGAATATACCTATGACGTTAATGGAAATATGAAAATCGATGCTAATAAAGGTATTACAGATATTCAATACAATCATTTGAATCTACCTACTCAAGTAACGTTTGCTAAGGTTGGTAATAATCCTATTAATAGTATACATTATACGTATGATGCGACAGGAGTCAAATTAAGTAAATGGGTGAATGACAATACAACATCTACTAATACAACTTTATATGCGGGAAACTATATTTACAATCAAAATGCATATACTACAATATTAAAATTCTTTAATCATGCAGAAGGGTATGTAGAACCTAAAACTGGTGGCGGATATGATTATGTATATCAATACAAAGACCACTTAGGAAATATCCGTTTATCTTACTCTGATAAAAATGGAAATGGAAGTATTCTTGTTAGTTCTAATCCGAATACAAATGAAATAGTAGAGGAAAACAACTATTATCCTTTTGGATTAGAACATAAAGGGTACAATAACGTAATTAACGGAACAGAAAATAATTTTAAAACGTATCAAGGACAAGAAGTCTCAAAAGAACTTGGTTACAATATGCATGAATTTAAATGGAGACATTATGATGCTGCTTTAGGAAGATTTGTAGCTCTTGATCCATTAGCTAGAGATTTTCCACAATGGTCTCCTTATGTTTTTAGTGGAAATCTAGTTATAATCTCGCAAGAACTTGAAGGGTTAGAACCAAAATTTATGATTGGAGATGACGGTAATCTATCTTCCCCAATGGTTACTTTAATGTCTGCCGCTTTTGGTTATTCATGGAAATCATTAACAAACACCAATTGGGTACCCCATACAGATGCAAGAGCTCATTGGTTTTCTGGTGCAGCAGTACCAAATAACGCAACCGCAATAACTCTTGGTAAACAAGTAGTGTACAATAGTGCTTTACAAGGATATGGAGCGACAAATACATCAAAAGGTAAAGAATATTGGTTTGGACTAATTGGACACGAACAACAACATAGAAGTGATATAGCTGGTGTTGGAAATTCTTTATTTTATTCTTCATATGTTGGTATGGCAGCAAGTGCCTTTGGTAATCGAGATAATATTCCACACGAAATAGGTGGAGAGAAAAGTGAAGCTTATGCAAAACAACTTTGGAATCAAAATGGAGGAGAAGTCAAAAATATTTTTGAAAGTGGGAGTTTATCTGATAGTCAGAAATCTTCAAAATTAGAAGTAATTGGAGCAAAATTCAGACGTGATGTCATTTTAGGAGATATAATCTCCGGCGATACAAAATCACTCAATAGTGCTACAAAATCCCTTAACGATGCAAAAGGAACTATAGCTTCTCCTTACGTTACTGACTTTTTAAATAAAGTTATTAAAGCTAAACAAGAAAGTATTAATAAAGCAAAAAAAGAACAAAATGATATTACAAAAAAGTACGGGAATTAAGTCATTTTATTTACTGATAATGTTTTTGACATGTGTAGGATGTGACTATACAAAATATCAAGTATTGGAAGTGAATGGTAATACGGGAGTTTTAGAAGTTTTAAATTCTGCATATATAATTGATTCTGTAGCTTTTGAAAAGGAGGATAAATTAATTTTTTCAATAGCTTTAAAAAATAAAACAAATGGGGTTAACAAACTAAATTTATTAAATCCATCAAATGATTATAGAGTTTATATTGATAGTATGAATTTTAAAGATTGTAATGTATCTGGTGGTATTGCTTTCATTAGACAAAAAGGCTTCACTAAAAAAATCACTAATAATATTGAAAATCAGAAAAAATATTATCAAGAAGTACAACAATTTTGGTTTGATTACTTACCTTGTCAAGACTCAACTTTAACAATTGATGCATTAAGAAGATTTTAATGCCTAAAATAGTTATAGAGCTTATTATCGAGCAACATCTATTTAAATCTACAACAAAACTACGCAAATGTTTGCGTTTTTGGTATCAACAAAGAAGAGGCTTCTATTTTAAGTTATATAGAGGCCTTTTTTAGTTTAAATTTAATTTTAGTATAAAATAGATATTGATAATTCTAAAAAACAGGTTTCAAAATAGCAAAGCAACAAAATAAGAATGATTTTTGTTAAAAGTAAATAGAACTTACCTCACAAAAGCACATTCATTAAATACTCTATTGGTAGTAACTCTCTTAATTTTTGCTTCAGCAATTTGATTTTTAAAATAATCTTTATCAGGAGTTTTTCCATTTATTACTTCCATTGTAGTAAGTCCATATAAATCAGAAGGATGTCTTACATGATTATAATATTCAACAAAACGCACTAAACTTTCTAAATGACTTTTAACCGTTCTTGAAATCTGTCCTTTTAAAAATTCTGTTTTGTAAATGCTGTGCGTGCTTTCAGCCATACTATTAGACAATGGAAAATCAACAGTCCGAGCAGTAATTTTATTTACAGTTGGTGGAGCATTAAAATGATTGACCCAAGTTGTAAACGCTCCTTTGTTTTCCGAGCCGCCATCAGTTAAAATATTGATATGTTTTTTAACATTGTTTAAATCAAACTTTTCAAATGTTTCTTGAAATAGTTTTGTAATAAATTTACTATTTGCTTTTTCCGAAACAGAACTCCAATGCAAAATAGCTTTAGAATAATTATCTTTTACAAACGCTACTTTCTGCATCCCTCCTTCCAATGTTGGTACTAATGTAATATCTACATGTAGCCATTCAAAAATACGAGTTGCCTTTACCCCTTCTCTTCTTGGGATTTTAGGCTTCTTTGGTTTTTTATATCCTAGCGCTTTAGCATATTTATTAAATGTAGATTTTCCGCAAGAAACTAAATCATTACGTAAAGCATAATAGTACAGCGTAACTTTTGTCTTTCCAGAGTGTTTGGGGTCTTTTACGATTCTTTCAATTGCAATGGTTTCATCAAAAGTTAGTTGATTTGGATGCTGCTTGAAACATGTATTAAAAAGATTTAGAGAACAGTTTATTTTCCGTTTCTCTCGATAATACCAATCACTTGAAACACCATAAAATTTACATGCACGTTTAACTTTCATTTTTGATAATGAAACAATGCTATCAATAGACCTAACAATTGGCTTTGCGTTTTCTTTGAGAACTTTTTTATTATCCGTAATTTCATTTAGAACACTCTGATAGCCATCACTCACCTTAACCATAAATTGCATCATCTTTTTAAGATGAACACGTTCATAGGTTTTTTGAATATCTTCTAAATGATTTGAAAAAGGTTTTACCCAACTATCAAAGTCATACTGTTGATTTTTGTTTTTGTTCCAATGTTGTAAAGTCCGTTTTGGAATTTTATCTACTTGTTGTTTACTTAAAATTCCTTTTGAATAAAACAGTGGAATTAATGGATGGTAGTTTCGTTTATAAGAATCTTGATTCATAGTATGATTTAATGAATACTAAAATAGGATTAATATCTCTATCTAATAATTTTCACAACCAAAATTAGTTTCATACATTTAACCAATCAAAAAATATTGTAACTTATATGAAGAAGAAACTTCTTATATTATCTCTTTTAATGCTATTTTTTTATCCAAGTGATATAAATGCTGAAACTATAATTGTTAACTCAAATGGTACGGTTATCGTTTTTAAAGGAGCAATTCACTGCAAAGACATTCAAGACTTAGGTAAAGAGTTTTCTTGTAATGCCAATGTTGAAATACCAAGTGGAAATGGTGTTTTGGGTTGGAGAAAATGGATTAAAGATCAATATGTAGAACACACACCTTATTTGAGGATCAGAAGAGGAAAAGTTAAAATCATCAGCAATCAAAAAATATTAACTTACAAAAAATGGCTATTTGGAAAAAGAATAGTTATTGCAACTTTAGAATAAAAGAAAATGAGAAAACTATTTATACTATTATTAATTGGCACAATCTATAGCTGTGATGAAATCATAGAAGTTACAGATATTTCAGACGAAAATGTCTCAATTCTTGCACCTACAGATGCAACAACCATAACAACTGGAACAATTAACTTTAATTGGAACGATATCAACGAAGCAAATGAATATCGAATACAAATAGCAACACCAACTTTTGAAAATGCAACACAAATTGCTGTTGATTCATTAGTAACATCAAGTGCTTTTTCTCATTTATTAGAAGTTGGAGAATATCAATGGCGTGTAAAGGCATTGAATTCAACTTTTGAAACAGATTATACAACCAACTCTTTAACAGTAAATTGAAGAATAAAAAAAACATATATTTCTTAATTCCTGCAGCGTTAATTGTTTGGGGATTGATAGGTTACCGAATTTATAAAGCAGTAAATCCGCCTCCAATAGAGGTTCTTGCAATCAACGCAGATGACAGTTTTAAGCCTAAAAAAGTTGAAAGTGTTAAATCATATGATATCAATGCTGATTATAGAGATCCTTTTTTAGGGACATTGGCCTCAAATAATAAGTTAAAGAGAAAGGTAACAACTACGAGTGTGAAGCCTAAAGAACAAATAGTATTTCCTAATATTGTCTATAAAGGTATTGTTTCCCCTAAAACAAATAAAAAAACAGCTGTGTATTTGATACAAGTCAACGGGCAACAAAAGCTACTAAAATTGCGAAATACATCTCAAGAAGTTACTTTGATTTCTGGAAACAGTAAAGAAGTAGTTTTAGAATATCAAAAAGAGCGAAAAACATTCTCAATTCAATAATATGTTTTTTCTAAAGAAACTAAAAGCAGGAGCTTTACAATACACTATTTTTGTTTCTGTCCTAATTCTTTTGTTAGTTTCTGCGTTTATTGCATTAACGTATTTACAGCAGAAACTTCGCGTCAAAGCATCTTTTTTTCAAGAAACAGTTCACGAATCAACAATGGGTTTTGACTATGTTACAAAACATGAGATTCCATATCAAGAAGAACTAGAATTAAATTTTAATGATGAGATAGAAAGTAAAGTAATCCTCACCAAAAAACATTGGGGAATTTTTGATGTTGTCACTTCAAAATCAACAGTAAAAAATGAGTTCTTTCAAAAGGTTTGTTTAACAGGAGGTTTTATCTCCAAAAAAGAAGCATTGTATTTAAAAGAAAACAACAAACCATTGGTACTTGTTGGAAACACAGAAATTCGAGGAAATACTGCACTTCCAAAACAAGGAGTTAAAAGGGGGAATATCGCAGGAAACTCCTATTATGGTTCTCAACTTATTTATGGGAGTACGCGTTTAAGTAATTCTCAACTTCCTGTGATTGCTAATAAAGAATTTATCAAACAATTGAATAACAAAATTTTATCAAGTGATAATATCAATTATTTTGAATTAGAAGAAAACCTTCGAAAAGCACAATCATTTGATGAGTTAACTCTACTAAATCAAAGCAATGAAAACATTAATTTACAGTTTGTTCATCTCACTGGAAATGTTATTATTTGGTCAACTACAAAAATTACTGTTTCAAAATCAGCCAACTTAAAAGATGTCATTTTAATCGCTCCAAAAATTGAAATCAAGGATAATTTTATTGGAAATTTTCAAGCCTTTGCCACAGAAGAAATTTCTATTGGGAAACAATGTAGTTTAGAGTATCCTACAGCATTAACTGTTATTGAAAAAGTAGCGCCAATTGTGAATAGTGAACAGGAATCGACCATATTAAATACTGAACTTCAAACCCAAAATCAAATAAAAATAGACTCAGATACTACAGTAAAAGGAATTGTGACTTATTTATCTGAATCTAGACAAAGCAACTACAAGCCTCAAATTCTGTTAGAAGAAAATGCAGTTATTGTAGGCGAAGTGTATTGTGAACGAAATTTTGAACTGAAAGGAACAGTAAATGGAATGGTATATACCGATAGTTTTATTGCAACACAGTTTGGTTCTGTTTATATTAATCATATTTTTAATGGACGCATCATTGCAAATGAACTACCTGAGCAATATTGTGGATTGCAACTGCCTAAAACAAAAATGAACATTGCAAAATGGTTGTATTGAAAAAATATTATTATGTGTTAGTTCAAAAAAAACTAAGAGCTTCCTCTTTGGTAGAGACTCTTGTTGCAACAGTAATTATTGTATTGATGTTTGCTGTTGCATCTTTGACACTAAATAATGTGTTCAAAAACAGCATTCAAAATAATACGGATTCTATTGATAATCAATTAAATTATTTAGTATATCAATACAAGAATGAGCAAATCAACATCCCGTTTACTGATGAGTATGAAGATTGGGAGATTACCATTCAAAAAGAAACTAAAAAAAGCGAAAAATATATTTTGTTTGAAGCAACAAATAATAAGTATAAAAAATCAGTACTAAAAAAATTAGTAGATGTTTCTGAATAAAAAAATACCGAGTTTTACCCTTAGTGAAATGATGGTTGTTTTGGTTATTTCAGCCATTGTTATTTCATTGGCTATTACAACTTTGAGTTTGGTACAGAATCATATACGAAGAATTTCTAACAATTTTGAAAAGAACACAGAAATTCGTTTGTTAAAAAGAATATTGACCAATGATTTTAACAAATACGTTTTAGAATATAATTATACAGAAAAACAATTATTATGTACCAATCCAATAGATACTATCTCATATGTTTTTAGTGAGTCATATATCTTACGAAATAAAGATACAATGCAAATTTCAATTACTGAAAATACTGTATATTTAGATGCGCAACCAATAAAAGAAGGCGTCATTGATGCTTTCAAACTAACGCTTTCAAAAGAATACCAGAATAGAGAAATATTTGTCTTTAAACAAAAAGACGCAACTTTTTACATGAACAATTAATGGCATTTGATTTAAAATCCATATCATCAACAAAAAAGAAAGAGACATCTTTTGATATAGATTCCATCTTAAAAAAAGAAATTACTTTTTTAAGCAAGCCTTTTTCTAATAAAAAGAAAGAAGCATTTTATACAGAATTAAGTGTATTACTTACTGCTGGAATTAGTTTAAAAGATGCACTATCTTTAATCACGGATGAATTTAAAAATAAAAAAGACAAAGCCTTATTTGAAAATATCATCCAAGAAATAGTTAAAGGAAGTAATTTTTCGTCAGCAGTTAATTCACACAAAGATTTTACAGAGTATGAATATTATTCTCTAAAAATCGGTGAAGAAACAGGGACATTACAAAAAGTGACTCAAGAATTAGGATTATTTTTTGGAAGAAGAAATGAGCAAAAACGAAATATAATCAATGCGTTAACATATCCAATTGTAGTCTTAACAACAGCTTTATTAGCTGTCTTATTTATGCTCAAGTTTGTTGTACCAATGTTTGCAGATATTTTTAAACAAAACAATGTAGAATTACCATGGATTACAAAAGTAATTATGAGTTTGTCAGATGGTTTTCAGAAATATTTTGGTGTTTTTTTATTACTGATAATACTTCTACTAATTTTCAAAAAAATGATTACTAAAAAAGAATGGTATCAAAAGTTTACAAGTCGTTTGGTTTTGAAAATTCCTTTTGTAGGTGAGTTAGTTCGGAAAATGTATTTGGCACAATTTACGCAAGCTACAGCATTATTAACTAGTGCAAAAGTTCCAATTCTCAATAGTGTACAATTGACATCGAGAATGGTTCCGTTTTATCCTTTAAAAAAGGGTTTAATTAAGGTTGAAAAAGAAATTTTATCTGGGAAAAACCTCTCTGAAAGTTTAAAGTCACACAAGATATTTGATTCTAAAATGATTACACTGATAAAAGTAGCAGATGAAACCAATCAAAATGAGTTTATTTTCAAAAGATTGACAACACAGTACAACCAAGAAATTCAACATAAATCAAAAATGTTGAGTACTATTATTGAACCTTTGATTATCATTATTCTCGGTGCTATTGTTGCAGTTATATTAATTGCAATGTACTTACCAATGTTCCAGTTGAGTACAGTTATTGGTTAGTTTGTTTCGAATTTGATTTTTTGTAGTTTATATTAAATTCTACAAATTTTCTTCGTTTTTCCAATATTCACTTAACTTTTTAATATGCTCTTTTTGAGTTGTTTTTATATAATCTAAAAATTGTTTATGACTTTTATGTGTTGTTATTGCCATAATTGTTTTATCATCAATTTTTCCATATAAATTTGTAGCAAAACTTCTTCTACAAGTGTGTGAACTGATAAGTTTATATTTTTCAAAATACCCTTTTTCTTTTCTTTTTGTTTCTGGATTCATTAACCTTCCTAGAATTTTTTGATTAAAACCTGCATCTGAGCATAATTCTTTAACATATAAATTAAATTTTTGATCACTAACAACTCTTGGTAATATTCCTTCTCTTTTTTTAACAATAGAACTTACTTGAGGATGAATAGGAATTTCAACGATAGAATTAGTTTTTTCTGTATTTGATATTAATATTACATTTTTTCCGAAATGAAAGTCATGAATTCTTTTTAAATCACTTATTCGTAAACCAGTTCTTAATCCAATAATAAATAAATCTCTAATATTATCTAATTTTTCTTTTTTTGATAAATCTAAATGGAAAAGAGTATTAATTTCTTCATTATTTAAATAGGTGTCTATTGAAGGGTCTTTCTTGAATGTAAATTTTGGACTATCTATTTCAGGGCTAATCATATATCCCTTAACTTTCGCATCTTTTACTATAGTTTTTATGTCACTCAATATTTTATTGATATAAGTATTGGAATATTTGTGATCTATTTTTAAATGGTTAGTAAATGAGTTATGAAACCCTAAATCTATTTCAGAAAGTAAAAGATTTTTATTTATTATTTTTTGAAAAGCTAAGACTCGAGTTAAAGTCGTAGTGTATTTTTTTATTGAAGACTTAGATATTTTTTTTCCAGTTCTTAAATTGAGTCTAGTTTTAGATTTTTTTATATATAGTCTGATGTATGGAACAAAATATTTGGTATGGTCGTCTGTCCCAATTGGTCTTTGTTGTAATTCTTGTAAAATTCTTTTAAGCCATTTTGAATTAATTGTTTTTCCCTCTGAAAAATCATCATTAAATGAAAGAGTTATATGGTTTTTTATTTTTGTAATTTTTTCAGAATAATGTTTTTTTAACCTTTTATCGGCTGACGGTTTAAGGGATTGTAATTTATTGCTCCAAAGATTTGGGTCAATTAAAATATTAGATTGTGTATTGCAATCAATTTCTCTTCCGTGGTAAAAACGAATATTTAAATTTGATGGATTCGTTTTACTGATAATATTTATTTTGATATTTGCCAAGGTTAAATAATTTTCAGTAAATGTATAGAATTATTCCGATATATTCCCGACATTTTGCTTTAATATATCTTTTAGCATATTACCTTATTTTATAATTGATTTAACAAATTCAATGATTATAAAGGATATAAATACTTGTTTGTTAATTGATGTAAGATGATATACTGATGGTTACTCTCTCCGCCTGTACAAAAGAAATGCTTCTCAAATGAGAGGCATTTTTATTACGATTTAATTCTTAAAAAGACCTTTTAGACATAAATTTTCATAAAAATTAGTTAAAGCAAATAAAATTAGCTATAATTAATTTATCAAAATTAATTATTATGAAAAATAGACATTATATTATTTTAATATTCATTTTTGGTTTATTTCCAATTTTAACGAATGGACAGGAAAGATGTAAAGTTCTAATGATTGACATCAAAGGGGATTATATTGGAAACTGTAAGAATGGCTTGGCTGACGGTAATGGATTGTCTAAAGGAAAATATATATACCAAGGACGTTTTAAAAAAGGTTTACCTCACGGAAAAGGAAAGATTACATTTGATGATGGCAGTTTTTATGATGGCCAATGGAAAAAAGGCTTACGAAATGGTCCTGGGAAATATGTTAGTTATATTGAAAGTAAGGAATCGATTTTAGAAGGAAAGTGGAAAAATGACAATTATATTGGTGAGAAAAAAATTAAAGCATTTGATATAATATATAATAGAACAGTTCCTAGGTATAATTTTAGAAAAATTAGCGATGATACTAACAGAGTTACTATTATTGTTAAAAACAATGGAAGTTCGTATAATATATCTTCGAATAGTTTTATTGGAGATTCAGGGCAAAAATATATTCTGAGTAATACTGTTGGATACGAAAACATAATTAATTACCCATTTAAAGGGCGGTTAAATTACTCAATACCAAGTAAGTTTTTCACTTCTTCTAGTAATATTAGATTTGATTTTGAAGTTTTGGAACCTGGAGAATGGGTTGTGACCTTAAGCCATTA
>CALIIP010000014.1 GCA_938018045.1 uncultured Flavobacteriaceae bacterium | reverse complement strand
TTAAAAACCATCATCGTAGAAGACGAAAAAACGAGCAGAGAAATTCTTAAGAATTACTTAGCAAAATACTGTCCGAATGTAGAAGTTTTAGGAGAAGCAGAAAATATTGAAGAAGCGTTGGTTTTGATTAGAAATAACAAGTTGGACTTGGTGTTTTTGGATGTAGAAATGCCTTATGGAAATGCTTTTGACTTACTCGAAAAGTTAGGCGATGTAGATTTTGAAACAGTCTTTGTAACTGCTTACGATCATTATGCGATTGATGCGCTGAACAACCATGCGTCTTACTACCTTTTAAAGCCCATTTCTATAGACGAACTCATAAAAGCTGTGGATTATGTTATAGAAACTAAAAAGCAAGAACTGGAGTTGCAAAATTCAGTTTTAAAAACTAAAGTAACTTCTGCAGTTGGTAAAATCACGATTCCTACGCAAGATGGATTTGAAGTAATTGAAATTCAGAACATTTTGTATTGCAAAGCAGATGATAACTACACACAACTTTTTTTGGCAGATGGTCATAAGAAGTTAGTAAGTAAAACATTGAAGTATTTTGAAACTATTTTATCAGAAAATGGTTTTGTGAGAATCCATAAATCATACTTGGTAAATGTGAATTATGTGACAACTTACAAAAAAGGAAAAGGCGGAACGGTTGTTTTAAATAACGGTAAAGAATTGTCTGTTGCTCCTTCTAAGAAGTCAGTTTTATTATCGTTTTTTCAATAATTTTAAAATTCTAACTTATTTACAGCATAATCTATAGAAACATCTTTCAAGATATTTTCTAAAACTTCTTTATCCTTATTTATGTATAATTGATGCTTAGAGATATCAGAAGTTAAATTCTTTAGATCATATTTTTCTAAAATAGCATTTGTTTGTTTTGCAACTGCCAATCCGGAATCAATTATCTTCACATTCTCACCAACTATTTTTTTTATCTGCGGAATCAAATAAGGATAATGTGTGCAACCCAAAACTAAATAATCTATTTGCTCTTTTAACATTGGATTGAGGTATTTATGTAGCAATAAAGTCATTTCGTCTGAAGCTAATCTTCCGCTTTCTATAAGTGCAACAATTCCTTTTCCTTCTTGTTCAATCACTTTAATTTCTGATGTAAATCGTTCTGAAGTTTCTGAAAACAAAGAACTGCTTAAGGTTCCTTTGGTTGCCAATATTCCGATACTATTTGTTATGGTTTTTAATGCTGCAGGCTTTATTGCAGGTTCAATTCCTATAAATTGAATATCGTATTTGTTTCTTAAGATTTCAATAGCATTTGTAGTTGCAGTATTACATGCTACTACTATAAGTTTACAACCTTTTTCTATTAGAAGTTCTGTATTCTTTATGCTAAACTCAATAATTTTTTCTGCTGATTTTTCACCATAAGGAGCATTCTTACTGTCTGCAAGATAGATAGTGTTCTCATGAGGAAGCAACGAAGTGATTTCCTTCCAAATAGAAGTTCCTCCAATTCCTGAATCAAAAATACCAATAGATTGCGTTTTCATAAGTAACAAAAATAAAAAAAATCCCGATAAAGATCGGGATTTTAAGTTGTTGAAGTCAATTATTATTTTATTGAATTCCTAAGTGTGCTTTTACAGCAGCTAATAAATTAGTACCATTTGCTACAAGTAAAACAGATGAGTCAAGTACATAATCAAAACCTTGTGATTTTGCAACTGCCTTAACTGCAGCATCTGCTTTTTCAATAATTGGTTGTATTAGTTCTTGATTCTTTTTACTTAAATCTTGTTGACCAGCTTGCTGACTTAATTCGATTTTCTTTTGACTCTGCTGAACTTCTAATTCTCTTCTTTGGTTTTCTTCTTCAGTTTGATTAGGAGCTTCAGTTTGATACTTATTATATTTTGCTTGTAATGCAGTTACTGCAGCTTTTAAATCATCTTTATTAGTTTTGTCTAATTTTTCCAATGTAGCATTCATAGCTTTAGCTTCTGGCATTAAAGATATTAATTCCTGGATATTAATATGTGCTACTTTACTTTGTGCTTTTACAGTATTAAATCCTAGTGAAATAACTGCTACTAATAAAAGTGTTTTTAAATTTTTCATTTTTTTCTTATTTGTTGTGTTTAATATTAATTTTTATTCGTTCTCTTTTTTATCTTCTTCAGAGTTTTCTTTATTCTCTTTTAATTGATTTCTTAGTTCTTCACGCTTTTTTAGACGTTCCAATCTTATTCTTTCAATCTCTGCTTTTTGTTCTTCACGCTTTTTTAATTTGGCTGCTTTTGCTAAATCTGCTTTTTCAATAAGAGCTTCACGCTTGGCATCTCTTTCATCTATTTTCTTTTGAGCCTCTTCACTTAATTCTTTCGTTTGAATAGCACCATTTTTATCAGCTCTCTTTTCTTTAGCAGACTCTGTCTTTTCAGCTCTTACAATACTTTTTAAAACTAGTTCACTAATATCAGCTTTAGAGTTTGTATATATCATAATCACATCAGATGACTTATCAAAAATAATATCATATCCACGGCCTTTACCAATTTGCTGAGCTGCGTTATATACTTTATCTTGAATTGGCTTTACCAATTGTTTTCTATACTTAAACAGACTACCATCAGAAGAGAAATAAGCATTCTCTTGTTTTTTTAAGTCAATTTCTTTAAGAGAGATATCTTCTTGTCTTTCTGATATTAAATCTTGAGTTAGCAACGCTTTTTCATTACTTAAATCAGCTCTCATAGTTTCAATTTCACTTTTTAGTTGATCAAGAGTTTGTTTCCACTTGTCAACTTTTTGGTTTAATTGATTTTGTGCTTGAGCATATTCAGGAATATTTTCTAAAATATATTCCATATCTACATAACCAATCTTTTGGCTTTTTTGGGCAAAAGTTGTGCAGCTTGAAATTAATACGAATGTTAAAAGAACTTTTTTTATCATAACTATTATGTGTTTAGAAAAAATCGTGCCAAATTTTTATTTCATTATACAAAAATACATTTTTTTATTAAAATTGTTGACCAATAATAAAGTGTGTCTGCCATCCTGATTTTACATTTGTTCCAGGTAATGGATCAAATCCATGGGCAAAATCTATACCTAGCAACCCAAATGCTGGCATAAATATTCTAACACCTAATCCTGCAGAACGTTTTAATTCAAAAGGATTAAACTCTTCAAAACCATCATATGAATTACCTCCTTCTACAAATCCTAAAAGGTAAATTGACGCTGAAGGTTTTAATGTAACAGGATATCTTACTTCTAATTGAAACTTATTATATACTGTACCTCCTGCTATTGATGAAAGACTGTTATTCTCATAACCTCTTAAACCAATTGTTTCTCTACCATCTAATTGATATGTACCTAAACCATCTCCTCCTACAAAATAACGCTCAAAAGGTGAATCACCTAGTTCGTCACTATAAGAACCTAAATAACCCAATTCAAAGTTAGACATTAAAACAAATTTTCCAGGAAGTGAAGTGTACCATTTCCCTTTATAACTTATTTTATAATACTCTAGCCATTTGTATTTTTCTTCTAAATCTAAATTTTCATAGTCTTTATCATTAAATAATGAATAAGGAAATGTTAATTTTGCTCCTAGAACAAAGTCAGATCCACTTTTTGGAAAAATTGGATTTGGTCCTGCTGATTTTCTTCCCAAGTTTATCGAATACGCTAAATTATTTAATTTACCATTACTTAAAATACCTGCAGAACCAACATTAAACCTGTAATCTTTTAAGTCATAAAGTTGATAACTAATACTTTGTGAAAGAGAAAAATAATCATCTGGCCATTTTAGCCTTTTACCTAAACCAATAGACGCACCAACTATATTTAAACGTTGATCTTTGTCTACATCTCTTGTTGAATTATTAAATCCAAATTGTTTTGATTGAGAAAGAGAGAAAGATAATGATTGAGGTTTTTTACCTCCAAGCCATGGCTCAATAAAAGAGAAACTTGATGTTGTATAAAACCTACTTTTTTGTAATCGCAGAGATAGTGTTTGTCCATCTCCCATAGGAAGTGGTTTGTATGCCTCTTTATTAAAAATATTTCTCATTGAGAAATTATTAAAAGACAGCCCTAATGTACCAATAAATGATCCACCACCATAACCTCCTTGAAGTTCTATTTGGCTAGCACCTTTTTCAGTAACTGAATAATCTATATCTACTGTTTTATCGTAATAGTTAGGTTTTAAATCTGGTGTAATAGTTTCTGGATCAAAAAAGCCTAATTGTCCTAATTCGCGAATACTTCGTATAATTTGCTCTTTGCTATATCTATATCCAGGACGCGTTCTTAATTGTCTGTATGCAACATGATCATTTGTTCTGTCATTTCCATTTACAGTAACTTTTCTAATAATTGCAGGTTCATCTTCAAGAATTCTAACTTCTACAAATATTGAGTCATTTTCAACTTTTGTTTCAACTGAATTTACTTGTGAAAATAAGTATCCAGAATTTTGATACAAACTCGTAATATCTTCAGAATTAGGAGATCCATCTCCAGAAATACGTTCTTTTAATACTTTAGAATTATAAACTTGACCTTTGTCAATTCTTAATAACCTATTAAGTTGATTATCATCAAATACAGTATTTCCAAGATATGAAATACCACCAAAATAATATTTTTTTCCTTCTTCTAATCCTACATGAACATTTATAGACTTGTCATCATTCCAAGAAATAGAATCGTTTAATATTCTTGCATCACGATGGCCTTTTTCACTGTACTTATCTATAACTGATTGTAAATCTTCCTTAAAGTCTTCTTTTATATATTTTGATTTTTTCCAAAAACGACCTAAAACTGCTTTTTTAGTATTTTTCATCGCTTTACGCAATATCTTATCGCTTACAGCATCATTACCTTCAATAAATATATTTTTGATTTTTACTTTTTCTCCTTTATCAATATGAACTAACATATCTAAAGTGTTAATTCCAGTAGTGTCTTTTTTAGTATCAACGGTTACTTTGGCATTTAAAAAACCTTTTTCCTGATATTTCTTTCTGATGTAATTTTCTGAAGTTACTAAAAGATTGTCTGTAACCATAACACCTTTATTAAGGTCGTTGGCTTTTTTAAGTTCTTTGGCTTTTCCTTTCTTTACACCTTGTATTGTAGCTTTATTTAGTTTGGGTAATTCAATAACGTCAAACTCTAAATAGGCGACATTTCCATCTATTTTAGTAACGTATGCATCAATATTACTAAATTGTTTTTGCTCATATAATTTTTTGATAGCGCTTGTTAGTTTATCTCCTGGAAGTTTGATCTGTTGACCAACTTTTAAACCACTAAAAACTTTTACAGCTTCTTCACTGAACTTTTGAAGTCCTGTTACAGAAACACCTCCAAGTTCGTATATTTTTCCCTTTTCAAAAGTCGTTATATCACCTATTTCTTGTAAAGAATCTTTTACTTTGATTGTAGTATTTTCAAGAGAATTCTCTTGGGCAAATGTACTTATTGTTAAAAATGTAAATACTAATAAGGATAATTTATATCTCATTTGTTGTTTTAGTTTGCTCGCCAGTTTTACCAAAGCGTCGTTCTCTATTCTGATATTCTAATAGTGCGTTGTAAAAATCGTTTTTTGTGAAATCTGGCCAAAGGACATCTGTAAAATGTAATTCCGCATAAGCAATTTGCCATAAAAGGAAGTTACTTATTCGTTTTTCACCACTCGTTCTAATCATTAAATCAACGTCCGGCAAAGTAAATGTATATAAATGATTATTTATAGTATTTTCATCTATTTCTTCGATAGAAAGTTGATTATTAACAATTTTTTTAGATATATTTTTGAATGCATTAACAATTTCTTCCCTTGAACCATAACTTAAAGCAATAGTCAAGGTTAATGCGTCATTATTTTTTGTCAGTTCAATAACTTTATTCAAGCCTTTTAATACAGAATTAGGGAGACTATCTTGATTTCCAACAATTTGTAATTTTATGTTGTTTTTGTTTAATTCTTTTGCTTCCTTTTTTAAAGAAGTAAGTAATAAAGCCATTAAAGTTTTCACTTCGGCTTTGGGTCTGTTCCAATTTTCAGTAGAAAAAGCATATAAAGTCAAGGCTTTTACTCCTGAATTTCCTGCAGCATCAATTATCTCTCTTACTGCTTTCACACCATTTTTATGACCAAAAACTCTCGATTTTCCTCTCAATTTTGCCCAACGACCATTTCCATCCATAATAACAGCAACGTGTTTTGGTAGATTTTGAGCATCTATTTGAGAGATTAAATCCATAAATTAAAATTCTGAAGTTGTATAACATGCAGGCCTTCCAAAAGTATAAACAAGGTTGATACCTGAAAAAACATACCAATCATTATTATTAGGGTTCCCAAACTTCAAATCATTTATCAATTCATGATTATAATCAAGTTCATCTGTAAAAGTATATCTTGCACCGATTTCTAAACCAATTGCTAAAGAGGTCCCTACTTTTGTTTTATAACCTAGTCCAAAGGGAATAGAAATTGATGTTTTATTTCCATATCCATACTCATTTGGAGCAGATTGTGTCTTGGCAATTTTATAATTAAAAGCTGCAATTTCTAATAAAATATATGGAGTGTGTTGTAAACTTCTTGATTCAGAACCATACTCAAAATAAGAAAATTCTACTCCAACAGCCAATTCTTTTATTGTGTTGGTAAAATTCAAGCCACGTAATTTTCTACCGGCATTTTTAGAATCTGCGTCATCTGCAGTAATTTGCGCATATGTAAATGTTCCTCTCAAGGCAATTCTTGGGTTTAGATTGTATTTGTATATTACTCCTCCTGCAATATCATTCGGATAGATATAATTTGTTGATCCAACATCTCCAATGTAGTTGCTTCCACCAAGAAATATTCCCACTTCATGAATTTGAGCAGAAACAATTGTTGTCATCCAAAGGAATGTAATAAATATAAACTTTTTTACCATAACAAAATAGCGTGCAAATATAGTTATTTCGATTTGTTTAAAATAAGATATTAGACACTTTTTGATAACTGCTATTATCCTAAAATATTGTTATAAAAGTGATTGTGAAGGCTATTTATTTCTTGTGTCTTCTCCCCAAAGTAACTTTTTACGTAGTGTTTGAATAAAAGTGTAATCATTTAATTCTATCATTTTGATAGTAAATGGTGCTTTTTTAATATGAATTGTTGTCTGATTATTTATAGTCATAATTCGAGAATCTAACGATAGAAAAAATTCATTTTCACGACCGCTTACACGCATTTTCAGTTCTGTATCATCAGGAATGACTAGTGGTCTAGCATTTAAATTATGTGGAGCAACTGGAGTCAAAACCAAACTTTTTGCTTGCGGTGAAATAACAGGTCCGCCACAACTCAAAGAATACCCTGTAGATCCTGTAGGTGTTGATGTAATTAAGCCATCTGCCCAATAAGAAGTTAAATACTCCTCGTTAAGGTATGTTTCAACTGTAATCATAGAAGCCGTATTTTTTCTGCTAAGTGTTATCTCATTTAAAGCAAAATTAAAATCATCTAGGGCTTCAATTTTGGGCTCCGTTTTAATAGATAATAGAGAACGTTCTTTTACAGTATATTTTTTGTTTTGAAGATTATCTATGGCTTCAGAAATTTTCTCTTTATTTACTGTCGCTAAAAAACCTAAGCGACCAATATTTACACCTATTACTGGAATATCTGTATCTCTTAAATATTTGATTGAGCGTAAAACTGTTCCGTCACCACCAACAGTAAACATAAAATCAAATGATTCATCTAGATCTTTATAACTACTAAAAGTGTTGTAATCAACATCGATTTTAAAGGTAGATTTTATTAATTCTAAGAAACGTTCTTCAATATAGATGTTAGCATTTTTTTTATTTAATGCGTCTAGTAAATCCTCAACATATTGTTGAGCATCTTTGATAAAATAATGTCCGTATATTGCTATTTTCATGTGTCTTTTTTACTCCTTTTGTATGCTCGTTTCATCGGTTACATATTTAGGTATTTTTGAAGATATTCAGAACGGCTTTTCAATTCTTCAAGCAATAAATCTTCTTTATGCTCTGTTAATAAATGATAATCATAACGTCTAAATGATTGTATGATCTCATTTATTTCTTCAGATGAAATTTTTAATGTAATTCTTACTAAATCATTTTTATAGCCTGAAATAAATATACCAATCAATTTTGCGTCATTAGATTCTACAATTTGTGACACTTCACTAAAAGAATAATCTTTTGCACTTTTTTCGATAACTAGAAAAAAGCCTTCTTTGTTTAATAGAGGCGTGTCGTTGAAAAAATGTAAAACATCTGTTAATTCATAATATCCAAGATATAAATTATCTTTAGATAAAACTGGTAAAATATTGGTTTCACTTGCCGAAAATTTCTTTAAAATCTCCATCCAATTGTTATCAATTCCGACATGAAAATCATCAAAAAGATACTTAAATTCTTTTAGCATTAAATCATTATCTTCAACAGTTCTCACATCACTTTCGAGAATAGAACCAACCAATTGCTTCTTTTTTATGATAGGAATATGAGAAAAAGTCAGCTCATTAAATAACTTCTTGGCTTCACCAATAGTGCTCTTTAATGTCAATGCTTTTACATCTTTTGATATGTATTCTGATATTTTCATTTTTACGAATATAAGTCAAATAAATCAAAAATTAATCCAAAATAACATTCAACTCTTAAAATTGTGCTAATTCATCAATCGTAATTCGTTAATCGTAATTTATAGACTATTTTTGTAAAAAATTTATCTGATGACAAAGTTAAGCGTAAATATTAATAAAATAGCAACATTGCGTAATTCTCGTGGCGGAAAAACGCCAAGTGTTGTAGAAGCGTCCATTAACATCCAACAATATGGAGCAGAAGGTATCACAATTCATCCAAGACCAGACGAAAGGCATATTCGCTATCAAGACGCGTATGATTTGATTCAAACTATAAAAACAGAGTATAATATAGAGGGTAATCCTATCAAAAAATTTGTTGATTTGGTGCTCGATGTAAAACCTACACAGGTTACTTTGGTTCCAGATGCTGTTAATGCATTAACATCAAATGCTGGATGGAATACTATCGATAATCAATCTTTTTTACAAGAAGTGATATCAGAGTTTAAAAGAAATAATATTCGAACTGCTATTTTTATTGATCCTGATTTAAAAATGATAGAAAATGCAGTAAAAACAGGCACAGATAGAATAGAATTATATACCGAAGAGTTTGCTTCTGAGTATGAAAAAGGAAACAAAAACGCTATAAATAAGTATGTTGAAGCGTCAAAATTAGCTCACGAATTGGGAATGAAAGTCAATGCAGGACATGATTTAAGTTTAGATAATATTCAATTTTTCGCGCAGCAAATGCCTTATTTAGATGAGGTTTCTATTGGACACGCATTAATTTCAGAATCTTTGTATTTAGGATTAGAAAATGTTGTGAATATGTATTTACATAGACTAAAGAGTTAAGAATAATGGAGTTGTTACATTCAAGAATATTAGGAAAAGGAAAGCCGTTTTTAATTCTCCACGGATTTCTTGGAATGGGAGATAATTGGAAAACACTTGGAAATAAATTTTCCGAAAACCATGAAGTACATTTAATAGACCAACGTAATCATGGTCGTAGTTTTCATTCAGTAGAATTTAATTTTAAGTTACTTGCTGATGATTTGTTGAATTATATAAATCATTACAATCTTGAAAATGTAATTCTTTTAGGCCATTCTATGGGCGGAAAAGCAGCAATGCTTTTTGCAGTTAGCCATCCAGAAATAGTTGAGAAATTAATTATTGCAGATATTTCGCCAAGAATATATCCAATGCACCATCAAGATATTTTAACGGCTTTGAACGATGTTGATTTTGATGTTCAAAAATCAAGAGAAGAGATAGAACAAGTACTCGAAAAATATATTCCGCAATTTGGTGTACGCCAGTTTTTGATGAAAAACGTCACTAGAAACGGAAAAGAAGGCTATAAGTATCGTTTCAATTTAACATCCTTGACCGAGAATTATAATGAGATTGTTGTTGGTTTACCTTCAGGCACTCACTTTGATAAAGAAACTCTCTTTTTAAGCGGAGAAAAATCTGGATATATTGGAATTGATGACGTTCCTTTGATAGAAATACACTTTCCAAAATCAAAAATTGCAACTGTCAAAAATGCAGGACATTGGCTTCATGCAGACAATCCAACGCAATTTTATGATGAAGTTGTCAGTTTTTTAGACAAATAAAGGTTTGGCATAGTATTCGTTATTGAGTTTTCGTCAGTTCGAGGTTTTCTGTCACATCGAGCGGAGTCGAGATGAAAGAAAAAGTATTGAGAACAATAGATTCTTCGTTTAACTCAGAATGACATCAATAAATAAAAATAAGAAAACACACACACACAAACAAATATGAAAATCATTTTAAGAATATTATTTACTGCACTTGCAGTAATTGCTTTGGCACATTTTTTACCTGGAGTTGCGTTAGCAAAACCAGAATCTGCAATATATGTTGCAATTGCTTTAGGGTTATTGCGTATTACAGTTAGGCCATTATTAATCTTTTTTACACTTCCAGCAACCATAGTAAGTTTAGGCTTATTTCTGTTTGTCATAAATGCAGTTATTATTTTAATTGCAGATTATTTTGTAGACGGATTTGCAGTTAGCGGATTTTGGATTGCACTACTGTTTAGCATCTTGCTATCATTTTTACAATCAGTACTTTATTCGTTTATAGGAGATAAGAAAAAATAGTAGGATTTGAATCAATTATGCTTTGCAAAACAGTAAAAAAGCACTAATTTTGCATCCGCAATTATTGAAAAATAAGTGTACATAACAAGAATATTTAGATAAAAATAAGATCAAATGAATATTACCAAAGAAAGTATTGATGCGTTAAACGCAGTCGTAAAAATCGAAATTTCTGAAGCAGATTACTCTACAAAAGTTGCTGAAGTCCTAAAAGATTATTCCAAAAAAGCGAATATTCCTGGATTTAGAAAAGGACATGTTCCTTTCGGAATGGTGAAGAAACAATACGGAAAATCAATCATGATTGATGAAGTTAATAAATTGATTCAAGATTCTTTGAATAAATTTTTAACGGAAGAGAAATTAGATATTTTGGGAAATCCTTTACCAAAAATGAAAGAAGATTTTTCTTGGGATGAAAAAGATTATTTATTTGAATTCGAATTAGGTTTAGCACCTGTATTTGATGTAAATCTTGACGCAAAAAAGAAAGTAACGCAATATGATATCGTTGCAGATGATAAATTAATCAACAAAGAGGTTGAGAATTTACAAACGCGTTTTGGTAAAATGTCTGCAAAAGATGAGATTGCTGCAGGAGTAAATATTACAGGAACATTTGTAAACGAAGAAAAAGAGATTGAGAAAAAATCTAGTTTCCTTCTTGAAGATATTAAAGGAAAATCAAACCAAAAAAGTTTTATTGGAGCAAGAGTTGATGATGTAATTGAATTAAAAACAAAAGGTCTATTTGCTGATGAACATAAATTAATGGGAGCAACTGGTTTGACCCATGACGAAGTTCACGGTTTAAACATTCCATTGACTTTTACAGTTGAAGACATTACGTTTACAGAAAAAGCAGAGTTGGATCAAGAATTTTTTGATAAAATCTTTGGAAAAGATAATGTAACTACAGTATCTCAATTGAAAGAAAAAATTAAGGAAGATTCTGAAAATCAATTTCAGTCACAAGCAGATCAGCAATTGTTAAATGCTATTACTGAGTATTTTATTGACAATACAAAATTTGATTTACCAGCAAGTTTCTTAAAGAAATGGTTGGCAGTTGCTGGAGAAAATCCTTTGACTGATGAGCAAGCGTCTGAGGAGTTTAACAAATCTGAAAAAGGATTGCGTTACCAGTTAATTGAAGGGAAAATAATCAAAGATAACAACTTGCAAGTAACATATGAAGAGTTGAAAGACTACGCTAAAGGATTTATCAAAAATCAAATGGCGCAATATGGAAACATGAATCCTGAAGAAAAAGAATTGGAAGATATTGCCAATAGAGTTTTAGGAAATCAAGACGAAGCAAAGCGTTTACAAGAGCAAATGATGAGTAATAAACTGTTGA
>CALIIP010000013.1 GCA_938018045.1 uncultured Flavobacteriaceae bacterium | reverse complement strand
AATTCGGCTACGCTCGTCTAACGTAGTCTTTGACCAAGTAGGAAATGCTTTTTTTGCTGCTATATATGCCAATTCAACATCTTCATTTGATGAATTAGGAATTTGACCATACACTTCTCCGTTTGATGGATTGTAATTGTCCAAATAATTACCTGACTCTGGTGCAACCAGTTCTCCGTTTATGTAGTTTTGGATGTTCATTCTAAATAATTTTCAATATCCTTTTTTAATTGTTCTGCCTCTGATATAGCATCTTTTAAAATTTCCAAATAAGCCAAGTTTACACCTAACCAAGCTTTTAAAGATTGTATGTATTCGCTGTTTGTTTTTAGCCTTTCAAAATCATTAGGCACTATTTTATTAATAGAATCATTAACAAAGACTGTAGTAAACTCCTTTCTAAAATAATCAATCATATAACTATAAAAATCTTTGTGTACTTCTTCAAATCCACCGTTAACACGATTAAATGATGAAGTATGAAATTTTCCAATTGCTGAACGCAGTTTAGGGCTTTCAACAAGGTCAGTTCCTATTGATACTAAAGATTGATATCCACTAGTTTTAAAATTAACTTTATCATAAGCGTTGACAGCTCTAAAGTGGAGAGTTAAAGAATCATGATAAACGTTATCATTTTCTAAGACATCAATTATTGTGTTAATTGAATTAATTGTTCGTTTTAAATTGTTCGTTCTACTATTAACAACTCTATCTAAATCTTGAATTGTAAATTCTAAATCTGAAATAATCTCTGTTAACACTTGTCGTTCTTTTTCTTTGACTTTTTTATTCTCATTCCAATTATTAATCTGAAGTGCAATGAGAATTCCAATAACAACCAATACAATTTCACCAATGGCGTATTTAAAATACTTAGTTGTTTTACCTTCATTGAGCAATGATTTACGGATATGTCGGAAGAATTTAATCATACGTTATTCTATATCTTCTTTTATTAAATCAATAATTTCAACTAATCTTTTTCTTAAACTCAAAGCTTGACTATTTATATAACTAGTAGTGTATGCACATTGTGCTATATGACTTTCAAATTGTGAATTGTTTAAAAATTCTGAAAAATTAACTTCTCTTTTAGAATCTCCTAAATTTAATGTTGTTTTTACACCTTTGTCTATATGAAAAAAACCTGTAATATTAGATTTCAAACCGTGACTAATTAAACTTCTATATAGATTATTTTCTAATAAAAGTGGAGCGTAATAATTTGACACATAATTTACCCATAGTTTTTCTTCTTCAGTTCCTTGGATAATTTCACTTGTCCATCTAGATAATCGATCTTTTAAATTCTTGTTTTGTAATAATTGTACTCTTCCAGAACTTATTATATCATTAATAATAGGATCGAATGTTGGAGTAATTACAGAAAATCCAATATATTTAATAATACTATCATTATGCCTTTCTTTAGGGTTATCTATATAATGAAGTAGTTTTAAAGAAGCTGATAATATTGTGTTTCTTAATGCAATTTTATCGTCTAATTGATTAAGATTCGTTTGAAATTCTGATTCTAATTGAGTTAAAAGTTCTTGTTCTTCTAATCTTTCTTTTCTGTTCTCATTCCAATTATTAATCTGCAATGCAATCAAAATACCAATTACAACCAGCACAATTTCACCAATAGCATACTTGAAATACTTAGATGTTTTTCCTGTTTCCATAAGGTCTTTTCTTATATGTCTAAAAAACTTAATCATTAATTTTCTTCTAATTGTGTTTCAATTAAATTTAATATTTCTACAATACGTTTTCTTAAACTTTTAGATTGTGTATTAGCAGTTTTGGACATTGTTGCGCACAATGCTAAATGGTCTTCAATTTTTGAATCCTTAAAGACTTTAGATGCATCGGTATTTACTTTAGAATTTTTAAAATTGAATTCTATCTTTGTTCCTTTATCAAGATGAAAAGCATCCATTGTATTATTTTGCCAATATGTGTTTAGCATATTTCTATACGAACCGTTTTTCAATAAAAAAGGTCTATAAATATTATTTTTGTAGTGATTCCAAACCTCTTCTTCCTCAGTTACAGCAACAATTTCACTTGTCCAAAGTGATAATAATTCTTTCAACCTAGAATTGGTTAATAATTGTATTCTTCCAGAACTATTGATGTCATTAACTATAGGGTCAAACGTTGGAGACAAACCTACAAATCCTAAATACTTATTAATGCTATCATTATTCCTTAAAGGTGGTTTATCTAAGTATTCTAATAATTTGAATGATGCTGTAATCATACTATTTCGCATATCAATTTTCTGATCTAGTTGCTTTAAATTACTCTCAAATTCTGATTGTAACTGAGTTAACAATGCTTTCTCCTCTATTCTGTCTTTTTTGTTTTCATTCCAATTATTAATCTGAAGTGCAATTAAAATACCAATAACTACCAATACAATTTCACCAACAGCATATTTAAAATACTTAGAGGTTTTACCTTCGTTAAGAAGTGATTTACGGATATGTCGGAAGAATTTAATCATTGTTTAACTCATCTTTAAGTTCTTTATTTAAAGTAATCAATAACTTATGGCGGATCTCTAATATTTCAGTATATCGAGTTCTCTTTGCTGTTAATGATTTTAAAATCCCTTGATATATCATATCTTCTTTTAAATTTTCATAGTTTGTAGGTTTCATTCTTTGAGTATTATAGTAATCGAATAGTGAGAGGCAATGAGGTTGAACTATATTTATATCATAATCTTGCCATCTGTTTTCCAATACTTTTACATAATCAAACACAAAAGTATTGACCTTAGCGATTCTATGCCTAATAGAATCGTTTTTAATAAGATTTAAACCTTCTGTTTTAGCAGTTTCAAAGGCTGTGGAATTTGGTGATAATGACCAAAATGCAAGTGCTTTTGCAAAATGAATATCCATAGAATCTTTATATTTCAAGTTTTTATAAAATGCAACTAATACCATTTTACTTGATATTTGGGCTTCTTTTAAACTTTTAATCCCATTATTTGTTTCTATGATGTCTTCCTCAGTATCTGATAAAATTTCTTTTAATACTTTTCTTTCAAATTGATTTTCTTTTCGCTGTTCATTCCAATTATTAATCTGCAATGCAATCAAAATACCAATAACAACAAGTACAATTTCTCCAATGGCATATTTGAAGTACTTAGAGGTTTTACCTTCATTGAGGAGTGATTTACGGATATGTCGGAAAAATTTAATCATTAATTATAAGATAACCTTTATTAACAGCAACAAACTTTTGGATGCAATTACCATCAGCATCTATTTGTTCTGCAATAACTGTATAGTCTCCGCCAAGTCCTGCAAACTCAGGCCTTGTATCTCTAAACTCATTTGGCTTCAACAAATATGAACCGCCTAACTTACCATCATTTATCATATTCAATCGAATGTCTTTATTACTTAAGTTACCTATTAAGTAACTTCTTCTTAATTCATTATTTTTCACAATAGTTTGTTTTGGCATACAATCTAAAGATGCAAAAGGATTCATACCATTAGATTCAAACATGGTTTCGAGTTCTTCTTTGCTGAAATTTTCTTGAATTATTTTAATGGTACTTAATACTGCCATATTTTGTGCTCTGTATCTCGAAAGTTGATCATAATAATTTTGTACATTAATCCAGTACATTTCAACTACCTTTTTATAATCATCATTTGTTAACATATATTGAAATCGTTGCTCTTTGGATAAACTATCCAACCTAACTAGTGATACTTCTTGAGTTAGTGTTTTAATATTTTCTTCAATGTTTGCATAAAGACTTTTCCATTGCTGATCCAATAAATTTTTGTTGGCATCTAGTTTTTTTACAGCATCAATTATAGGGCGTAGTTTTTTTGAGGCTGATTTTTCATTCTCCAAAATAATAGCAATATTTTCAGTTTTAGGAGTAGTGATATCCCAATTACCAGTTACAATACTGATTAAATCATCAGTTCTATAATCGTTAAGTGTAAGTTCGTCAAAGAGAACTTGTTTGCAAATTAAATCTTGGGTTTTATAAAAGTTAAGGACAGAACTAACATCATCAAAATTATAAAGAAGATCAACTTCTAGTGCTTTAATAGTTTCTGTAACTACGTTTAAACTTTTACGTTGCTCATTTCGATTATTAAATTGTAAAGCAATCATAATCCCAATTACAACAAGGATAATTTCACCTATGGCATAGAGCAAATACTTGCTGAATTTATTTTCAGAAAGGAGGGATTTACGTATATGTCGGAAGAATTTAATCATCTATTTTTTATTCTTGTCACTTCGAGTGATTTTCGTTAGAAAATTGTATCGAGAAGTCTTGAATTTAAAAGTTCTCGATACGTTCCTTCGGAACACTCGAACTGACATTTAGTTATTGTTTCTTATAAGCTGTTACTTTAATTTCCACTACCAAATCTGGATGCGGTAATTGATGCACAGCAACCGTTGTACGTGTTGGTCCAGTTTCTTTGTCAAAAAACTCTGCATATGCTTTATTATAACCTGCAAAATCATTCATATTTACCAAGAATGTAGAAACATCTACAACATCTTTTATAGAAGCGCCTACTTTTTTCAAATTGGCATCAATATTATTTAATACTTCACGAGTTTGCACTTCAGCATTCAAATGTTTTGTTCCCATTTCGTCAATCACATCAACTCCAGCAATTGTATTGTCTGGTCTTCGCGAACTTGTTCCTGAAACAAAAATAAAATCTCCAACTACTTTTACGTGTGGATATGCGCCTCTTGGTGTTACTTTTTTTTCATTCATAATTTTTCTTTTTTGTCATTTTGTTCTCGACTACGCTCGAACTGACATTCCTAGTTCTGACAAATTATTTTAATCCTGCAGTTTTATCATCATCAAGAATTAAGTTTGTCGCTTCTTGTACTTTTTGTAACGTTTCCTTTAAATCATCTGAATTCAATTCCCCATCTTCCAACAAATTCAAAATCGCTTTGTCTTGTGCTCTTCCGCGTTTCATGGCTTCAAGATACGGAATATCTTCATTGAATGTTACCATCGAATATTTTGAGAAGTATTCCTCTGGAAAGTTTTCTTCCAAATCCATTTCTATCTTACGCTTTTCTTTAAATAACGGATTCGCAACATGATCTCTCATTTCATAATAATTATCTATCGCTAAATCTGCTATTGCATCTGTATCTTGTTTTCTTTCTTTTTCAAAAGTTTTAAAAATTGTTTCCCAACGTGTCTCGCCATTTAGCGGATCAGTTTCGTCACTTTGATATCTATCCAAAATGGCGTCAAAAACTGTTACGTCTTCAAACGATGCGTTCATTCCTTGTCCGTAAAAAGGCACAATTGCATGCGCAGCATCTCCCAACAATACGGTTTTATTTTTATAAGACCATGGAGAGCATTTTACAGTTCCTAATGGACCTGTAGGATTGTTTAAAAATTCATCTTTAATATTTGGAATTAGTTCTAAAGCATCAGGAAATTGTGTTTCAAAAAACGCAGTAATTTTCTTTTCTGATGTTAGATTATTAAAATTATACTCACCATTTTCATAACTCAAAAAGAGTGTAACTGTAAAACTTCCGTCTAGATTTGGCAGAGCAATTAACATGTAATCTCCTCGAGGCCAAATATGTAAATGATCTTTACTTATTTGATGATTTCCTTCTGAACTTGCAGGGATTTCTAACTCTTTATAACCATGTGTAAGGTAGTTCTGAGAATAACTGAATAAAAATTTACGTTCTAAATGGTAACTTTTCCTCAATATTGATCCAGCTCCATCAGTACCAAAAATTACTTCGGCATCTATAGAAAATTCTTCATCTGTCTTGTAATCTTTAAAATGTGCTATCTCATTTTCGATATCTATTGAAGTACATTTTTTATTGAAATGTATATTTACATTTTCATGCTTATCGGCTTCAGTCAATAAAATTCCATTCAAATCTCCTCTAGAAATAGAATTGATTGCTTCTCCTTTTCTTCCTGAATAATTTGAAGCAAAAGTATTCCCTTCTGCATCATGAACTAACCGACCATACATCGGAATACATACTTCACGTGCTTTCTCTTCAACTCCTGCCAATCGCAAGGCTTTAAATCCTCTATCAGACAAGGCAAGATTTATAGATCTACCTGCAGAAATATCTGTTGACCTTAAATCTGGGCGGCTTTCAAATAATTCTATTTTATAGCCTCTTTGAGCCAGTCTCAAAGCCAATAAACTTCCACATAATCCAGCGCCAATAATTACTATGTTATCTTTTTTACTCATTTAGTATCTGTTTTAACCTCTTAACCATTTTAAATACATCTTCAAAACTATTATACATTGGGACAGGAGCACATCGAATAACGTCTGGTTCTCGCCAGTCACTTATGATACCTTCTTCTGTCAATCTATCATGTAATTTTTTATCAGCATTTAATACTTGAATTGATAATTGACAACCTCTTTCGTCAGGATTAGAAGGTGTTATAATTCGGATTGTTTCTTCCCCTAACTCTTTCAGTAAAAACTCAAAATATCCAGTTAACTTTTTAGATTTTTTATTCAACTTAATAATTCCAACTTCGTTAAACATATCCAATGACGCTTTTATGGCAGCCATAGACAATATTGGAGGATTTGAAAGTTGCCAGCCTTCTGCTCCGGGAAGCACATCAAATTCATGACGCATATTAAAACGTGTTTTTTTATTGTGACTCCACCAACCTGTAAATCTGTTTAAGTCTTTATCATAAGCATGTCGCTCATGAACAAAACATCCTCCTAAACTTCCAGGACCAGAATTTAAATATTTATACGTACACCAAACTGCAAAATCCGCTCCTGAATCGTGTAGATTCAACTCCACGTTTCCAGCACCATGTGCGCAATCAAAACCGACTACACATCCGTTTTTATGACCTATTTCTGTTATTCTTTTTAAATCAAAAAATTGACCCGTATAATAATTCACTCCGCCAATCATTATCAATGCAATTTCATCACCTTGTTCTTCAAGAATTTGCTCTAAATCTTCATATTTTGCTAACTCTTCGCCTTCGCGTGCTTTCCATAAAACCAATCCTTCTTTATCATCATAGCCATGATGACGCAATTGAGATTCTACAGCATATTTATCAGAAGGAAAAGCATCTGCTTCAATCAATATTTTATATCTCAGTTTTGTTGGCTTATAGAACGAAACCATCATTAAATGAAGATTGGTTGTCAAAGTATTCATCACAACAACTTCCAGAGGTTTTGCTCCAACAATCTTCGCCATATTTTCTGTCAAGTACTCGTGATATGGCAACCAAGGGTTTTTTGCTTCAATATGCCCTTCTACACCAAGATTTGCCCAGTCTTCAAGTTCTTGATTGATATATTCTTTTGTCGATTTAGGCTGTAAACCAAGTGAATTTCCTGTAAGGTAAATTAGTTCGTTTCCTTTGTTGTCTTTTGGTATGTGAAATTTTTTGCGATATGAATTTAATTCGTCTTCAGAGTCTAATCTTTTGGCAAATTCTAATGTGTTTTTGTAGGTAGTCAATTTGTGAATATTTGTTGTTAGACAAACTTACATATTTATTCCGAGAATTATAAGTAGAAACCAAAAAATCGGCATGGATTCTACCCAAAATGCACTGTAATATTTAGATTGTTTTTCTTTAGAATTTATCAAAAATAAAATAGAAAAAATTACAATTAAAAATATGATAATCATTTGATTAACTTCAATTGGCTGTTTTAAATACTCCAACATAACAATCAGAACACCTAATAAAACACCAATTATTTTTGTCTTTTTCAATCCAACCATTTGCGGAAGAGTATTAAGTGATTTGTTATCTACATGTAAATCTCTTATATCAAAAGGTATGGTTATCAACATGACAAATAAAAACCGCTGTATAAAATGTATCCAAGCATTTAAATTGATCGTCATATCGTTTTGAACTAAAGGAAAAAGCACGGTGATTCCAGCAAAGGATATTGCAATTAGAAATAATTTTATTCCAGCGATATTCCTCAACGGAATGTTTTTAAAAGGAAAGGGTAATACATAAAAAAAGGTGAAAATTCCAAAAGGCAACAACCATAAAAAAGCCTTTAACTGAAAAGAAAGTGCTAAAAAAAGTGATGTCAAAATACTAATTGAAGTAATAATATACAAAACTACTTTATTGCTTTTCAACCAATCTGAAAACCAATATGCAATATCAGTAATACGATAAAGTCGGATAAAGTTATATGCTGAAATTGTTGAGAACAACACAAAAAAAGCTGTTTTATTTTCAGAAATCCCATAGGATAATAAGGTGATTTTAACCAAACAAAAAGTTCCTACAGCAACGTGAATATTGCTAAATATATAGAGTTCAAAAACCTTTTTTAGAAATTGCATTAAACAAATATAAGCATTGAAAAACTCTTATTAACAGTTCTTAATAAATCAGCTGTTTTTTCATAGATATTTATCTCAAAAATAAGTATTTTTGAACCACTATTG
>CALIIP010000012.1 GCA_938018045.1 uncultured Flavobacteriaceae bacterium | reverse complement strand
AACTGATTTGATGGTATTAGCATCTTCTTCAGTTTCGTTTACAAACACCCAGCCACTATCCTCATTTATAATTTTGAAATACTTCTTTTCATTGTCAGTTGTGCGGTGCTCAAACTTGTATTTGAAGCTATTACCGACTTTGTAAACCGTATTGTTATGATTGTATTTATTCTCGTCTACTACGGTTGCAGCGAATTTCTCCACTATAATACCATCATCATCAGCCACCAGTTCGTAGTTTTTTTTGACGGGTTCTGGTTTTGATTGACAATTTGCAAAACTGAAGCTAAGAAGTAGAATTATTAAGATTGTTGGTTTCATAGGTATGTTTTTCTTACTCTGGCCGTCATTCGCTAAAAACGAGCGCTAGCGGGGGGTGCTCTTTACTTTTGGACCGTAAACGTTAAAGTCATAAGCTCTGTATGCTTTTCTAATATTTGTATGTGCATTACTAAATTTACTCTCATTTAGGATTATGGCTAAAATTGGTAAGTCTTCTATTTCAGGCATAACTGCTGTTAATTTAGCAATCCAATACTTTTTGCTAGTTTCAATAATATCTTCGTCTTTTATTAGCTTCTCTAATATTGGGCCAATTGAAATGTTTCCTTCAAATAGATTTTCCATCAATGTGATATAATTGTCACTTAATCCGTTTAAACCATTTTTTTTGTAAAGTTTTTCATTCTTTTCAAGTTGCAAGTTGAAATCATTAATTTCTTTAAGAATCTTTTGAATAAATATAGAACTTGTATTTATTGATGTGTCATTTTCAATGGCATCAATGCCGCCTAAAACTAAAATAACATTCTTTTTAAGTGAGCTATTTCCATACTTTGAAGCTTTTTTTAAACAAGACTTAAGTTGACCTAAGTCATCTGTTTTTCTAATAAAAAACCAATATGGTGCATTGGTATTGTTTTTCGAAATGTTAACTGCTTCTATTATAAATGGCCAAGATTGATGAGCCGTAAATTTTTTATTTTTATCTAATACATTCAAATCATTTAAATCGTATGAGAAAGCATTGTATATGGATTCCTTTGGAGGTAAATCTAATTGTCTACTCTTATTTAATCTGCCATTTGCAGTAGCAATATCAGCATAAAATTGATCTCTTATTTGTGTAAATTCTGTTTTTAGAAATTGAGCTGAAATTGGTATTGCACCTTCAACATCTCTTCCAACAATTTTAACGTTTAAACTTTCTGAACCATCTGTGACTTTATTAAGTTCAACTGGATTAGCTTTTTCAAGTGCATTAATTAGATAAACAATATCTGTTTTTTTTGGAGCAATTTTGATGTTATCAAATTTAGAAATCCACTCAGGTAAATTTTTAGGGATCTCTGGTAAGACTAAGAATAAAGAGGATAGAATAGACTTTTGCTCGTTAGCATCTGATGTTGTATTAAATCTTTTATAGAGGTCGTCAATAACAACAGCTGTGTCTATTTTTATTCCTACTAATTCTGGCACCTTTGTCAAATAAGGTTTGAAATTATTTGAAGTTCCTATTAGTTTTAAGAAGTTACTTACACTTTGAAATAATGAAGCAACTAAATCATAATTCATTCCGTATCCATTGTGCAGTCCATTAGCCCTTCCTAAAATAATTAATTGAAAACGATTTGTTAATTCAAGAATAGAATTAATATGATTTGTAGTATCATCAATTCCGTTTGATAAGAATAAAATATTTGAAGAGGATTGTTTTAACAAGCTTCGAAAATCACTTAAAATTTCTGAAGCTGTTTTATATTTTGCATTTTTATAGTCTCGATAAATACTTTTTTTGCCTAAAGATTGAATAAGAATAGAACTCATGGCCAACTCTATTGATGTTCCAATGAGACCAATTTCGGGTGAATATCTTACCTGTTCCATTTTTAGTTGGTCTCTTCTAAAAGCACAAATTCCAATTTGAGCCAATCCCAGCGATTCGACACTTGCTTCGATTAATCTTATAGTATCGTTTTTTAGTAATCTTGGCATTAAGTTCGTTTTGCTATTAATTTCACCTAAAGTCTTGTGTATTAAAAGAAGAGGGTAAAAAGACGTTTACTTTTCAAATTAACAAAGAGTTGATTTTTATTATATTCTTTTCAAGAAAGAAATACTTGGTGTAAAGAAATACTCACCTCCTTTCATGGTTACAAAATGCCCAAGTGATGGTCTAATCTCAATTTTGCTTGTTTCATCACCCCATTTTTTGAAATATGTTTGCTCTGAACTTTTATTCCCTTGCCCAATAATGGGGTCAATTCCTGAGCCCTGTCTAGGAAAATTAGTATTGTTTGCCCAACTCTTCTGCATAAATTCAAACTGACTAGCAATATTTCGATTGTGAGCCATAAACAGTAGACCTACATCTTTTTCTGGGTTATTACTAGAGTTGGTTGAATCTTTACCGTAAGTTATTCCTCTTCTTGGAAATTGAGGAGAACTAATTTTTTTACCACTTCTAGGATTGGTGGTTCTAATATGAGAACCGAATGGACATTTTGCTGCCGAGCTATTTTCTAAATCATAGTTGAAATCATTGAACTTTTTTGTCTGAATTGGCTTAGGAGGTGTTTCTGGTATTAACGGAACACCATTTCTAAACCTTCCAACCATTTGCGCACCAGCATAGTCAACAGATACATCAAGAATATCTGCAAGCTGTTTTTCTGCTTCCTTGAAAGCTTTAACATTTTGTTCAAGTTTTCTAAAAATAAAATAGCTTCCAAAAGCATTCTCATCTTTACCACCAGGGTCACTAACAAGAGCTAAGTCAAGAGTTCCACCAGGGTTCCAATTATTAGTACTTATCTTGCCAGCTTCTATTTTATCAGTAAACATATGTGGTTGTGAAATTCCATCTACATAACCAAAATGTTCGATATGATTGTTATCTGAATTTTTTAGACCCGTTCCCATTTCTACATAAATAACATCAACAGATGCATGGTTTAAAATATTTCTTATCTTTTTTACTTGATTTTTAAGAAGCTTACTACTGGCATTAGCAATAA
This sequence comes from uncultured Flavobacteriaceae bacterium, assembly GCA_938018045.1. GTDB lineage: Bacteria > Bacteroidota > Bacteroidia > Flavobacteriales > Flavobacteriaceae > Urechidicola. Next base: position 1,189 of record CALIIP010000012.1, on the reverse strand, counting down.
TTAATAGGGCATGCCAATCGGTTTGAAATTCTATTTGCCAATCATTTACTGCAGGGTCTTTAAGCCCTGGTGACATTTTCTTTTGCCCTTGTTTGAAACTATTATCTTGTGGTATTTTTGTAGATAAAACATTTAGAAAATCGTAACCGGTTTTCGATAGACTGAAATTGAGAAACCTTTTATAACGTAAATTCTTGTTGGTCTTAAATGCTATGCTGTTCAACTTTTGTTGTTTTGCAGTTGTGATTTTTGGCACTATTTTTTTTTGTATTAATTTTTTAGCTTTTTCCGAATCTTTAAACTTTATGAATATTTGCGCTGCGAAGTTTCTTGCGTGAGGCATCAGAATATTGCCCTGAAGGTCGCCAGCAATTAGATTAAATTCTGTTGATGAGCTGTTTATTGATTTGTTTAGTTGTATTGGCATAGATTAATATTTTTAATATATTTTTAGAACACACCTATATATTTTGTAATTACAAATAACTACATCACATACGACATTTTAATTTCAATTAAATAAGAGGGGGAAAGTTGTGAAACTAAAATTTCAGAGCTGTAATATAGAAAGTGAATTTCAAAATTTATTACGGAAAGCCGTAATCAAGAGAAGGTTTTTGTTGGGGTTTGCATTTGGCTATTAAAATGCAGGGGTACGCGGGTTATTTATTTTTTCTTTAGTATCACCCAAAGCATTAGTACTAAGGAAAGTGTTATCACCGTAAAGCCTTTTTCAAAGTTTGTTTCGGCGAAAATATTGCCTACTGCATTTAAGGCAAAAAGCACAAGAAATACCCATAGTATCACATTAACAGCTTTTGCCGATAACAATTGCTTTATGAACTTACCTTTGATGAGTAATACCAATGCGAATATGAAATTTACTACTAGAGAGATGCTTTCGAAGACATACATTTCGCTGTCATTGGTGAGTCGCCCGCCCCATGCGATATCATATGGTATGATTTTAAAAAGTATACAAAGGTGAAAAAGCGTCACCACCGTGATGATGCCGAGAATTATTTTGATGCTTCGACTTGCTTTCATCCTACTACTTATTAATTGTCTTTAAAAGCTTCACAAATATAGCAAATATCGATGCCTGAGGTTTTGGCCGTTTTCTACGAGTGTTTAATTTTAAACGCAATAATGCCATATCGACATTTTTCAAGGGCCTTTCTGTCAAGTC
>CALIIP010000011.1 GCA_938018045.1 uncultured Flavobacteriaceae bacterium | reverse complement strand
TTTCTATGGTACTTCTACTTCGTTTACAATCTTGTTGATAATATCTTCTGAAGTGATATTCTCTGCTTCGGCTTCATAAGTAATTCCTATTCTGTGACGTAGTACATCATGAACTATTGCTCTAACATCTTCAGGAATTACGTAACCTCTACGCTTAATAAATGCATAACATTTTGCAGCCATTGCAAGGTTGATACTTCCTCTTGGAGATGCTCCAAAACTGATTAAATTCTTTAAATCTGGTAAGTTATATTTTTCAGGATAACGAGTTGCAAAAACAATATCAAGTATATATTTTTCGATTTTCTCGTCCATATATACTTCTCTTGCTGCTTCACGTGCTTTATTAATTTGATCTAAAGAAACAACTGAATTTACTTTGTCAAATCCTCCACTTAAATTCTGACGCATAATTAATTGTTCGTCTGCTAGTTTTGGATAATCGATAACCACTTTTAGCATAAATCTATCCATTTGTGCTTCAGGTAAAGGGTAGGTTCCTTCTTGCTCAACAGGATTTTGAGTTGCCATTACTAAGAATGGATCATCTAATTTAAATGTAGTGTCGCCAATTGTAATTTGACGTTCTTGCATCGCTTCTAATAATGCTGATTGTACTTTTGCAGGTGCACGATTGATTTCATCAGCTAAAACAAAATTTGCAAAAATTGGTCCTTTCTTGATAGAAAATTCGTTGTCTTTTATATTATATATCATTGTTCCAACAACATCTGCAGGTAATAAATCTGGAGTAAACTGAACTCTACTAAAACTTCCTTTAACCGCTTTTGACAACGTGTTAATCGCCAACGTTTTTGCCAATCCTGGAACTCCTTCTAATAAAATATGCCCGTTTCCAAGCAATCCTATAAGCAAACGCTCAATCATATGTTTTTGACCAACGATTACTTTGTTCATTTCCATGACCAATAAATCAACAAAAGCACTTTCTTTTTCTATTTTCTCGTTGATTGCTCTAATGTCTATTCCTGTATTGTTTTCTTCTATCATTATTAAAAATTTAAAGCGTGAATATACTATGCTTTATTTGAGGTTGCAAGTAGCAAAAAAAAAAGATTGTTTGTTGTTAAAGAATGGTTAAAAAAATGTTTAAAAACCCTTAAACTTGTTATTCTTCAAAGGTTTTGAGTGTCAATTCTTTTGAATCAAAAACTGCATAGGTGAAATGTGATATCCAATCTCCAGTATTGATGTATTTAGAGTTTTCGCCAACTATTATTTCCATAGGTAAATGACGGTGACCAAATAAGAAATAATCATAGTGCTTTTCTTGAAGTTTTTTCTTTGCATATTGCACTAACCATTCTTGGTCTTCGCCTAAAAAAGTGATGTCTTCGTCTCCTGAAATTAATTTGTTTTTTACTGATAAATAATTTCCTAAACGCATTCCAATATCTGGATGTAACCAACGATACAACCATTTTGAAAACGGATTGGTAAAGACTTTTTTCATTCTTTTATAACCTTTATCGCCAGGACCTAAACCGTCTCCGTGACCAATTAGAAAGGTTTTATTATTGAAAGTAAATTCTTTTGTGTCGTGATAAACAGGAATGTTTAATTCGGTTTCAAAATAATCATTCATCCATAAATCATGGTTTCCTACGAAGAAATATATCGGTATTCCGCTGTCTTTTATTTCGGCTAACTTGCCAAGTACGCGAACAAATCCTTTTGGAACTACAGTTTTGTATTCAAACCAAAAATCAAACAAATCTCCTAATAAAAAAATCGCCTCAGCATCTTTTTTTACTTCATCAAGCCAACGCAAAAACTTTTGTTCTCTTGGAAAACTTTTTTCTTTTGTTGGAGCTCCAAGGTGTTGATCGGAAGCAAAGTATATTTTTTTTTGACTCATATTACATACCAAATTGACTTTATAATGCCGTCTTAAATCATTTATTTTTCACAATACCTTCATGAAAATATTTAGCCATAACAATGGCTATGTCAAAATATTTTTATTTCAATCTTGCAAAAAGTAATTCAATTTAATTACACAACATTACAAAATCAAATTGGTATTGTGCAAAATACGAAGATTATTCGATGTTTTCCAATTCAAAAATCTTATCTATCATTTTATCATCCTCTTGAAGTACTTTATTAAATCCAATGTCTTCAAACAAATATCGAGCTATGTTTACTTTTAAATAGCGTTTTAGAATACTTTTTTTATGATCAGAAATTAGCACATTCAAATCCAACTTTTTTAAATAATCATTCAGAACTTCATCCTTTTTGTCGAAAGTAGTAATAAATTCATTTAAAGATAACTTCTCTAATTTACTTCTATTATTATCTACATAATCAAATCCAAATTGATTTAAAATTAATGTATTTGCATATTTTGATTCAATAAATTGAGTTGTATCAATAGCAACAAAAATATCAGGTGTTATTCCTCCGCCTCCATAAACAACTTTCCCTTTTTCTGTGAATTTTTTAAGCGAATCGTTTACTTTTATACTATCTGCAGAAACTAATTCTCCACTTTCATAGCGATCGTTAAACTTTTGATAATATTCATCACTATCGTTTAAGTCATAAGGCTTTTGTATTGATCTCCCTGTTGGTGTATAATATCTTGCCGTTGTTAATCTAATAGCCGAGCCATCACCTAGCCCCATCATTTCTTGTACCAATCCTTTTCCAAAAGAACGACGACCTACAATAGTTCCTTTATCATTATCTTGCAGCGCTCCTGCAACTATTTCTGAAGCTGATGCGGAGTTTTCATTAATTAAAATATATACTTTACCGTTTTCAAAATCTCCTTTTTCAGTTGCAAAGTCTTTATTGATATCTCCTCTTTTGTTTTTAGTAAATACGATTAGTTTGTTATCTTCTAGAAATTCATCAGCAATTTCATTGGCTATGTCCATATACCCTCCTGGATTATCACGCAAATCCAACACCATTTTCTTCATTCCTTTGCTAAGTAAATTATCTAAAGCAACTTTAAATTCATCATATGTTGTTCTTGCAAATCGATCTATTTTAATAAATCCGGTATCTTCATTTAACATGTAGTATGTTGATACACTTGTAATTGGAACTTCGCCACGTTTTAAAGAAACATCAATAACCTTATCTACTGATCTTCTATAAACCGATAATTTCACCTCTGTATCGGAAGCTCCTTTAAGAATTCCCATTACATCATCATTTGTTAAATTAACGCCTGAAATGCTATCATTATTTGCCATTAATATTCTATCTCCAGCCTTTATTCCTGCTTTTTTACTTGGCGCACCATCTAATACTTTTGTTACAACAACAGAATCTTTATTTAGCCTGAATTGAACTCCTATTCCATGAAAATTCCCTTGCATTTGTTCGTTGTTACTTGCAAAATCTTCTTTATTGAAATATACTGAGTGAGGATCTAACTTGTTTACAATTTGATTTATAGCACCATCTAACAAAACTTCAGTATCAACATCATCTACATAATCATACTGAATGTAATCAATTAACCTCTTTATTTTAGCTTCCTCGTTATTTGATTTAAAAATTGAGTTTGCGCTATTCTTAAAGTTAAAAGAACTTCCTATCAATATACCAGCGGCAATTGCAATTCCTAAGTAAATTGGTAATTGTGTTTTTTTATTCATTTATTTTCAAATGTGTTATTTCAACGCCAGCTTTTTCTAAAAATTTTATCCCAGAAATGTCTTTGTATTCTTGAGAATAAACAACACGCTTAATTCCAGACTGATGGATTAATTTACTGCACTCTTTACAAGGTGATAGCGTAATATATAACGTAGATTCCTTACAAGATTGTGTAGAACTGGCAACTTTCGATATAGCATTTGCTTCTGCATGTAGCACATACCATTTTGTATTACCTTCATCATCTTCGCAGTTGTTTTCAAAACCAGATGGAGAACCATTGAATCCGTCAGAAATAATCATTCGATCTTTTACAATCAATGCACCAACTTGCTTTCGCTCACAATGAGAAAGTTTGGCCCATTCTAGCGCCATTTTCATATAAGCAGTGTCGTATTTTTTTTGTTTTTTCTCCATTAAAATTTAATCGTACGAAGTTAAAAAGAATTAATTATTTTTTGGTTAAAGTTTTACCAAATTTTATTCTTGGCTATAAATTTAAAAACCTTAACTATAAATGTTAAGGTTTTTTAGTACTCAAGGTGGGAATCGAACCCACACAACCGAAGTTACTGGATTTTGAATCCAGCGCGTCTACCAATTCCGCCACTTGAGCTTATAATTTTTTTCTAATTGCTCTTAGTTTTTCTTTTCCAATTCCAGATTTCCAATATTTTTCTCTAATTCTGGCTTCTGGTCTAGTTTCACAAACTTCTGAAAAAATTAATTCAAAAGGACTGTAAAATTTTGTAGTTCTTTCTCTACCGTCATTATGTCGTTTTATTCTGTTATCTATATTTTCTGTCATTCCAACATAAATATAATTATGTTTTAAACTTGAAATCGCATAGACATAGAACATTTTCTTATATTTTCAATAACACAATTTTTATAAGAACTGGATTTTGAATCCTTTTAGCGCGCCTGCCTGTCGGCAGACAGGTCTACCAATTCCGCCACTTGAGCTTATTAATAATTGTGTGTGCAAATTTATAAAATAAATTATTTTTTAACTGATAAACCACCCTTTTTATTTTTACTTTTGTACAACAACACAAAACCACATAAAAATCATGTCTTTTTCAACTATTGAACCTAAGTTTTTTGCTTGTAGACAAAGTCCAGGACTTGCTGCAAAAATTGTATCTGAATACGGAGCAACACTCGGAAATGTTATCTTTTCTGAATATAGTGATGGTGAGTTTCAACCAGCACTAGAAGAATCTGTAAGAGGTCGAAGAATTTTTATTATTGGCTCTACATTTCCAAATGCAGATAATTTAATGGAGATGTTGATGATTATAGATGCAGCAAAACGCGCATCAGCAAGGCATATTACTGCCGTAATTCCATATTTCGGTTGGGCAAGACAAGATAGAAAAGACAAACCAAGAGTTCCTATTACTGCAAAACTAGTTGCAAAAATGCTTGAAACCGCAGGAGCAACTCGACTTATTACAATGGATTTACACGCAGATCAAATTCAAGGGTTTTTTGAAAGACCCGTAGATCATTTATACGCATCTACCATATTTATGCCATATATAAAAAGCCTAAATCTTCCTAATTTGATGATTGCATCTCCAGATATGGGAGGTTCAAAACGTGCATATGCGTATTCTAAACATTTAAAATGTGAAGTTGTAATCTGTTACAAACAGCGTTTAAAAGCAAATGTGATTTCACATATGGAACTAATTGGCAATGTAGAAGGTAAAGATGTTATCTTGGTTGATGATATGGTTGACACGGCAGGAACACTAACTAAAGCTGCTGAAATTATGATGGAAAAAGGAGCTACAAGTGTGCGTGCAGTTACAACTCACGGGATTCTTTCAGGAGGTGCAATAGAGCGTATTGAAAACTCAAAATTAACGGAATTAATTATTTCTGATACAATTCCTTTAAAAAGAGCATCTTCTAAAATAAAAATTGTAACTTGCGCCCCTTTATTTGCTGATGTTATGCAAAATGTGCAAAACAACAAATCCATCAGTGATAAATTTATAATGTAATAATTAAATAAAAAACAATGAAATCAATTACGATCAACGGATCCAAAAGAGAAAGCGTAGGTAAAGTAGCAACTAAAGCCTTACGTAATGCTGGAAAGGTACCTTGCGTTTTATACGGAGGAGAACAAGCCATACATTTTTCAGCAGATGAATTAGCGTTCAGACACTTAGTGTATACTCCAAATGTATATACTGCATCGATTGAACTTGAAAGTGGTGAGAAATTTGCTGCGATTTTACAAGATATTCAATTTCACCCTGTAACTGACAAAATTTTACACATTGACTTCTATCAATTATTTGAAGGGAAGCAAATTACCATGACTATTCCTGTTAAAATATCAGGAGCATCTCAAGGTGTATTAAATGGAGGTCGTCTTTTATTTACAAACCGTAAATTAAGAGTACGTGCACTTCCAAAAGATTTTCCAGACTTTATCAGCGTAGATATTACTCCTCTTAAAATTGGAGATAATGTTTCTATTTCTGATGTTGCTGATGAAAAATTAGAATTTTTACATCCAGAAAACATGGCGATTGTAAGAGTTGCAATGGCTCGTGCTGCAGTTGTAGTTGACGAAGATGAAGAAGGTGAAGAAGGCGAAGAAGGAGCATCTGAAGAAGGAGCGACTGAAGAAGCTGCTACAGAATAAATTTCTGAAGAAATATTTTAAAAGCGTTCCGAAACTCGGAGCGCTTTTTTTATTTTTAATACTTTTGTAAAATGAGTTGGTATACGTTTTTAAAAAATTTATTCAAAAAAGAAACAAAAGAAGACCTTATGAAAAAGTTTTTAATCATTGGTTTAGGAAACATTGGTGAAAAGTATGAAAATACTCGCCATAACATCGGTTTTAAAATCTTGGATGAATTGGCAGAAGAACACGAAACTTCTTTTGAAACAGAAAAATTAGGGGATATCGCTACTTTCCGATATAAAGGACGCACATTTATGCTGTTAAAACCTTCTACTTATATGAATTTGAGTGGAAAAGCAGTAAAATATTGGATGACCAAAGAGAAAGTTGGAATTGATAATATTTTAGTGGTTACTGATGATTTGAATATTGATTTCGGGACACTTAGGCTCAAGGGAAAAGGTAGCGATGGAGGTCATAACGGACTTAAAGACATTCAAGAAAAATTAAATACTAACAAATATCCAAGATTTAGATTTGGTGTTGGTGCTAACTTCTCAAAAGGACGTCAAGTAGATTTTGTGTTGAGTGAATGGTCTAAAGAAGAAACAAGTGAATTAATTGAACGCTTGCCAGTTTCTGCCAAACTAATTACTTCTTTTGGTACTGCCGGAATGGCGAATACTATGAGTAATTTTAATGGGAAGTAGTTAATTATCACTCGCAAACCACTCTGCAAAGGAAGTTCCTGTTTCTTGTAATTTTAGTGAATGTAATTCAATGTTTTTAGGCAATCTCTTTTTAATTTTTTCTGAAAAATCTATAATCATCATCTCACTTGTTGGTTGGTATTCTACCAAAATAACATGATGTCCTCTGTCTGATAATTCTTTTGCCAACTCTACATGAGGTGTATTCTTATTAAAAACCGTTGCATGATCAAAAACATCAACAATTTCTTCTTTTACAATCTTTTTTAGATCAGAAAAGTCGATAACCATCCCAAATTTTACATTGTTACTATCTGAAATTGGAATACCAATAACTGTTACCGAAAGTTTGTAACTATGACCGTGAACGTTTCTACATTTCCCATCATAACCATATAATGCGTGACCAGTTTCAAAATTAAATTGCTTTGTGATTCTAATATTACTCATGTTTGCTTTTTAAACCTCTCGACTGCGCTCGAGGAGACATATCAATATTTTTAGTCAGGTCGAGCGCAGCCGAGACCTAAATTACTTATTTATTTTTTAAACTTTTCAAGTGCTTTTTTTGTAAATTCTGATAACACCAATTTACCGCTTATTTCTGCTTGCTCTTCTAATAATGAATTCCAATTATCTGTGCCTTGCCAAAAAACCTTTTTCACTTGTTGCACTGCTTCTGGATTGTAACTTGCCAATTTTTGAGCCAAATCTTTTACTGATTCGTCTAATTGTTTTGTGCTATCAAAAACATCAGCAAATAAACCTTTTTCTTTTGCCCAATAAGCGTTGTGCCATTTTGTAGCATTCAACGTTAATTCTCGCAAGGCTGTATTACCCATTTTATGTCTAACGACTGGAGCAATAACAAAAGGGCCAATTCCGATAGATAATTCTGATAATTTTATGGCTGCTTGATCTGTTCCATATGCATAATCACATGCCGAAACAAGTCCAACTCCTCCACCTACAACTTTACCTTGTACACGACCAATAATTGGTTTTTTACATACTCGCATTGCGTTGATTACGCTTGCGAATCCAAGGAAAAATTGTTTACCATCAGCAAAATTGGTAATCGCAACTAATTCATCAAAAGATGCTCCTGCACAAAAAGCGCGATCTCCTTCACTCTTTAAAATAATAACATGTACCTCGTCATCTTCACTTAATTCATGAAATGATTTTGTAAGTCTTGCTAATAATTCGCTTGGAAAAGAATTACTTGCTGGATGAAAAAACTCAACCGTTGCAATATTATTTTCAATGTGTGTATATAAACTTCCGTTGCTCATCTAGTGTTTTTTGTTATGCCAAAGTTACGTATTCTTGAGCACATATTTCTTCCTAAATTTTACAACTAATATTCCTGCTCGTAGAAGCATCCAAACTGTAAATGCAATCCAAATTCCTGTTAGTTTTAAGTCAAAATAATCTCCTATTAAAAGTGCTGGAATAAATCCTAAAAAAGTAGCAACTAACAATAAGTTGCGAAGTATTACTGCTTCGGCCAAACCTTTATAAATTCCGTCAAAAACAAATGCGATTGCGTTGATTGGCTGCATCACAAGTACAATCCAAAAAGCACCATAAAATGACTCTAAAACTAATGGTTCTTGTGTAAAGAGTTTTCCTATCGGAACATAAAAAATAAGACATAGTACTGTTAAAAGTATCGAAATTACTACTGAATATTTGCTCAGTCTAATGCTCAAAATTTGCATCGTTTTAAAGTCTCGCTCTCCTAATAACTTTCCTGAAACTATATTTCCTACACTTGCATAACCGTCAATGAAAAAAGCAAAAAACATCCAAATTTGAAAAGCAATTGTCTGAGCAGCAATATAATTATCACCATATTTTGTTGCATAAGCATTTGCCATAAATAAAGCAATATTTAACGATATCGCTCTGATTATGAGGTTGAAACTAATAGATAATATGTTTTTAATTTCTTTATTAAACGGGAATGAAAACTTAAAACTAAACGGTGTTTTCTTTAAAAATAAAATCAGGGCTAGAAAGGCCATAACACCTTGTGCAATAACACTTGCCCATGCAGCGCCACGAATATTCATTGGTTCAATATAACCTTCAATACCATAAACCAAAGCAAAATCGAGGAGCACATTTATACTCACACCTACAATACTTATAATCATTGGCCAAAATGTGTTTTGAAGACCTCTAAAAACTCCAAAAATACTAAAGACAAAAAGCGTTAAAGGAAAACCATAAACACGAATTTTATAATACTCAACTGAGTAATTCAAAACGAGGTTTTGAGCATTGTATAGTTGAAAAATTTCTGTTGCGAAAAAATTTGTAACAAAATAAATAATAAAACTCAACAGAAGATTTATCGCTATTATTTGTGAAGGCAACGTAGCGATTTCATGCAATTTTTTAGCTCCCAAATATTTTCCTACAATCGCAGAAATAGCAGAACGGGTTTGTGCCAAAATCCATATCAGAGCAGAAATAAAAGAACCTGCGATACCAACAGCTGCCAGAGATTCTATAGGATTTAAGTCTATATGACCGACAATTGCAATATCGGTAATTGAAAGTAAGGGCTCAGCAATTCCAGTAATAATTGCAGGAATCGCAAGTCTATTTATTCCTTTAAAAGTAATGTTTGATTCTTTGTACATTTAATTATTTGGCAATAAAATCTATACTAATTTGAACTGCTTTTTTAAGATGTGTGGGCAATGAATCATCATTCCAAGGATGTTTACTTCCCAATGTGTGATTCATTTCATCGACAATAAATAATTCGCTTTTTGGGTTCCATGAATGCATGTTTTCTGCCTCAAATGGCTTGACAACTTGATCTGAAGTTCCGGCAATTATTAATTGAGGTTTGTTCAAGTTTTCTATTGCTGTTTTAATTGTTAGCCGTTCTTCGTTCACTTCAAAATCTTTATAAAACTGATATTTGTGTGGCATTTGTTGTTTTGTTCTTCCGTTCAAAACATATGAAATTCCTGCTTTTTTCCAGGCTTCTAATTCTTTACCTTTCGGAAATCTATTTCCGTAATCAGAAACTCCATTCCATGAAATAACTTTCGAAATGTTTTTATTTTCTGATGCTTTTATTGTTACAATTCCTCCTCCACGAGAATGACCAATCAACGTAATATTGGTTGTATCAACTTCTTTTTTATACTTTTCGTTAGTCATAATCCAATCGATTACATCTTCTAAATCATTTAATTCTGTCGTGAGATTATTTTCTCCGAAAGCTTCCAAATCAGAAAAATCAATAGGATTTTCAAGTGTTCCGCCATTGTAGGAAAAATTAAATTTTACAAAAAAGTGATTGGCTTTTGCAAATATTTTTGCTGCTAAATCCCAACTTCCCCAATCTTTAAACCCTTTATAACCATGACAAAATATCACTATTGGTTTATTGATTTTGTCTGCGTTAAAGATTATGTCTGTTACAATAGGTTTGTTGTGAAAACTACTTTTTATAACAAAATTTGATTCAATTTGCATATGTAATATAGTTTAAAAGGCTTTATTTGGATTCTCAAGAAATGGAATTTCAGGGTTGTAAATTTCAGTTATGATTCGTTTTAATTCGACCAAAAATTCATTTATTTTACCTTCAGAAATTATATGATCTTTTCCACGTCCTTCGGCGAAATTCATTTTTAAAAACCCGCTATTCAAGTTCTTAAAAGATATAATTCCCGCTTCTATTGGCTGAGTAGTGTCAAAGTTTGTTTCTTCGATAAATAAATGAGCATATAGCATTACTTGCAATGCTTTAGTGTATTTATAATCATCACTCACCTTACTAAAATCTGTCATGCGTAATTGACTCGATTGCACCATGCCAGTTTTGTAATCTAAGATTCTAGTTACGCCATCTACTTCATCTATTCTATCAATAATTCCATGTAGTTTTATAGGAAATTTTATGCCATCAATATTTATTTCTGCAGACATTTTCTTTTCTAAACCTAGAATTTTAATATTCTTGCCTTCTTTAATTTCTTGCAATTCTTGCTTTAAAAAACGGTTAACGTGTTTTTTGGAAACTTCAAAAATTAGTTTATTTTTTCCTTTTGATATGTCTCCGTTTACATATACTTTTTTAAAATTATCAACTACATGATCATCAACTTTTAAAAACATTTTTTTGAAAGAATCTACAGTTAAAAGTTGACCAACATATGGTTTATATAAGTGCTCTAAAGTTTCATGAATCACTGTTCCCATAGTATTTACAGCAACTGTTTCTTCAACTTCATTTAGGTCTTTTACGCCTAATATTTTCTGATAATAAAAATCAATTGGATTATTAATGTATGCTGATAAAGCAGAGGGTGACAAGCCTTTTTGTGCGAGTTCATTTAACTTTTTTATGACTAAGTCTGTCTTCGAAACTTCTTGTAATTCTGGAGTATTAATTGTTACTTTAGGACTTACGGTTGTGTGTTTTATATCGTCTCGTTCAATTTCCATTTGTGTCAAGAATCTACTTTTCTCACCAGTTCCATAAGCGTCACCCTCTGTATTATAAAGTATATAAATATTTTTTGCCCTATGCAATAACCTATAAAAGTGATATGAGAAAATAGCGTCCTTTTCTTGATATGTCGGCAAATCAAAATGTTTCTTTACATCGAACGGAATAAATGATTTCTCGGATTTAGAAGCAGGTAAAATACCTTCATTTACTGAAGTAATTATTACAGTTTCAAAATCAATAACACGTGTTTCTAACATTCCCATTAATTGCAGTCCTTCTAACGGTTCTCCTTGAAAAGATAGCTTTTCATTTTTAGTGATTTGTTTAAAGAATTGATTTAATGTCTTTAAATTTGTGATGTGCCCGTAATTCTCATTTAAGGCTTTTAATTGCTGAAAAACTGTGAAAAATCGATATACATACTCCCGTTCTATTCCTATAGTAACATCTTTTAATTCTTTACAAATTGCAATACAGTTTTCAATCACTTTAATTACAGATGAATTTCCTTTCTTAAATAAAAACTCTAAAAGGTTTTTAGATTCTAGGCCTTTAAAAATTTCTGAAATATGACTTTCTGATAAAAAAATACGATTCGCTTTCCCAATCTTAGTCGAACTCTTAAGGATATCATTATTCAATAATTTCTTAAAATAAGAATGACTTAATAAATTTGATACATCTTTATGATAAAAGAGGTTTTTATCAGTAACATTTAACTTTTCTTGGTTTAAGTATAGTTTAAACACATTACTAAAAAATCCAGCCAAAGGAATATCTGTCAACGGAAAACCCATTGTTATATTGATTTTTTCAACAGTATTTGGAAGTGAATTAAGCGTTAAAGATAGTAAAGATTCATCTGCTAATACAAGTGCAGTTCGATTGTGATTTTGTTTTTTTTGTAATAATTCACCTACATACTTTAATTGACTTAAATTCTTTGTAGCACTTATAAATTGAATGTTTTTTTCTTCTGAATTAAAATGATTTTCAATCCAATTGAATGCGTTATGGTTAAAATAATTCCATTCTTTTTTATACTTCCTTAAAAACATTCCTGATTCTTTGGAAGTGTTAAGGTAGCCTTCATCTGCGTCCCAATAAATAGACCCTAAGCCACTTTGTAATAATTCTTGAAAGATTCGTTCTTCTGCTTTATTAAGAGCATTAAATCCTACTAAAACAACTTGTTTATCTTTGTTAGAGTTTATATAGTGTTGAATATTACTTTCAGCTTCACGATATATTAATCCTTGGTATCCTACTTTTTTAGAAAGTAGAAATTTATAAAATTCATCATAATATAAATGTAGTTTTTCAAAAAAAGAGAAGTAATTCTTAGTGATTTCTGTTGTTGGATTCCAATTTTCTAATCGGTTTATGTCTCTTAAGTAGGTAAATAAATCTTTTGGGTCTAATAAGTGTCTGTCAACTTCGTTAAAGTCTTGTAAAACTATAGTTGCCCATTGAGAGAATACATCAAATGAATCTAACTTATCTTTTGATGTGTTATTTTTATAAACTGAATAAAATTCAAACAGAAGTTGAATAGTATCTATTTGTTTAACCTCTGCAAGTTCTTGAATATAATTTTCAATACTTTTAATTTGAGGCAAGAATGTTGCTGCTGTAAGTTGTTTAATAATCTCTTCTCTTAAAAAGACACAAGCGCGTTGGCTTGGTAGAATGAAGATTAAGTTATGAGTTTCAACTTTCTTTTTAATAAATACGTCTGAAACAACATTTGAAAGAAAAGATTTCATTTATAATTTAATGTTTCTATATAAATAAAAAAAGCGCTTCGATAATTCGAAGCGCTTTTAACTTATTTAATAAGTGTTAAATTTCTTATTTTACTAAAGATACTTCAACACGTCTGTTATTTTTTCTACCTGATCTTGTAGCGTTATTATCAATTGGAGAAACTTCTCCATATCCTTTCGCTGATAATCTTTGAGCAGATATTCCATTAGAAATTAAATAATCTCTTACAGCATTTGCTCTTCTTTCAGACAATAACTGATTAGAAGAAGCCGAACCTACACTATCAGTATGACCATCAATAGAAAAGTCTGTAGTAGGATATTCTTTTAAGATTGCTGCAATTGCAACTAATACTGGATAAGTTTCTTGTTTAAAACTTGACTTACCTGTATCGAATAAAATAGTTCTAGCATAATTATTTAAACTTGCCATAACTTCAACAGTTGGTTCAACAATAACTGCTACTGGACATCCATTATTTGAAGCAGGTCCTGCTTCTTTTGGACATTTATCGTCTTTGTCTAATACTCCGTCACCGTCAGTATCTGGCCAAGGACAACCATCATTTGCAGCAGGTCCTGCTACAGTTGGACATTTATCATTTCCATCAATTACTCCGTCACCATCAGTGTCAGGACAACCATTGTTTGCTTTAGATCCTTTTACAGTTGGACAAGCATCATCTTTATCAGCAATACCATCACCATCTGAATCTGGACAACCGTTTAATTCTGCTAAACCAGCAACATCTGGACAATC
>CALIIP010000010.1 GCA_938018045.1 uncultured Flavobacteriaceae bacterium | reverse complement strand
GGGTTGTTTATAAAAGGTTTTTTCTTGAATTTTATTAATGTTGGTGTCCTTACTTTTTGGTTGTTGCTTATCGTGGGTGTTGGGCCTTCACTAGATATGGACGAATCAAGAATTTTTTGGTTTTTTACCGTTATTCTTATCGCTTATTTTATTACTGATATTGGTAAAATAGTACTCGCAAAACAACTCCGTAAAAAACTGACAGCAAATGTAATCCTCAAAATAAAAAGAGGAATGGGAATCCTATTAATGATATTTGGATTGGCGCTTATTTCAAAAGGATTTATTCCTCAAGAAAAAGTAGATACATTTATGGAGAATAGAAGATAGGTTATTTTATTTTTATGAATTTCCCTTCATTAATTGTAATATGAGCAGTATGCATATAAACAAAATTAATTGTGTCTTTTTTTGAACTTATTATTTCATAAAAAGGAGTTCCTAACGAATTTAACTTTTTAGAAATATCAGTTAATGAATCCTTCTTTTGATTTTTTGTGATAAGCCTAAATTGATTTTTTGAAATCCACTTTATTTTATGTTTATTTCCTTTTGTAATAAAATTTTCATTTTTTATTACAAAATCAAATTGTGAGTATTCAGAATAATTACTGTTATAAATAACTTTGTATTTTCCGTTTTTCAGTTCACAATTACTTTTAGTATTTGTAAATCCAAAACTTAAAACAACTAGCAATAAAAGTGTTTTCTTTTTCAAAATTATTATTATTTTATTTACTCTTTAACTTTTACCAAATTATTTTTCCTATCAACATCAGCCATTAATTTAGAAGCATCTATTTCTACCGATTTAATCGCTTTCGACGCCTTAAATGTATAGGTTGGATGCGTTCTCGCCCAATTTTCTAACTTAGTTGCACTCGTTGGTTTTTCACCAAGCATCATTCTAAGAGGAATATAAAATTCTTCAGAAGTTCCGTCTGTATAAGTCACCGATACATCAATTGGCATTGGCAACCTTCCAATTCTTTCTAACGTAATTGACTTGTTTGCAATTACTTTAATTCCGTAATCAATTGTATTTGTTGTTTGCGTCCATTCGTTTAAATACCAATCTAATTGTAGTCCAGAAACTTTTTCTGCAGTTCGCATGATATCATTAGGTGTTGGATGCTTAAATTTGAAATCTTGATAGTACTTTTTTACTGTTTTGTCTAAGTTTTCTGGTCCCATTATATATCCTAACTGCGTTAAAAACAAACAGCCTTTTTGATACGCATTTGAACTCCAAGTTCTATCTCTATGATATCTATCACCATGAGTAGATAATGGTTCTTGCCTGTCTGAATTTACAATATTAAAATAGCTTCTGTATGCTCCTGCATGTGGATTTTCTTGTTTTGTTTCTAGTACCAATGTGTCCCATGCTTTACTATCTATATATGATGTAAAACCTTCATCCATCCAAGAATGTTTGCTTTCGTTGGTTGCTATTACAAACTGAAACCAAGAATGCGCCAACTCATGTTGCATCACTCCAATTAAACTTCCTAAAGATCTTTTTGCGGTAATTAATGTACACATTCCGTACTCCATTCCGCCGTCTCCAGCT
Source organism: uncultured Flavobacteriaceae bacterium (assembly GCA_938018045.1). GTDB lineage: Bacteria > Bacteroidota > Bacteroidia > Flavobacteriales > Flavobacteriaceae > Urechidicola. Next base: position 11,908 of record CALIIP010000010.1, on the reverse strand, counting down.
TGAATAACAGAGTATTGTTTGTAAGGGTAATCTCCAACCAATTCATTGAAATATTCCATTGATTTGACAGTCATATTCTGCATGGTTTTCCAATCTTCTTTATTATTGATATCACTTTTATATAAAAAATGTAAATCAACATCGTTTGGGCCTTTTAAAATCTCGTGAATGTAATCATCATCTGCTGCCCAAGTATAGTCGTGCACATTTGGAGCCTTAAAATGCCATTTTAATTTATCTCCCTTCGGAAGTTTTAACGGTTTTGTTTTATCCTCGTATCCATGACCAACTTCTTGTGGGTTTTGAAGATATCCTGTTCCACCAATAGTATATTCTTTATCTAAGTGAATTGTTACGTCAAAATCTCCCCAAACTCCATGAAATTCTTGATTAATATATGGATTTGCATTCCATCCTTCTACATCATATTCTGCCATTTTTGGGTACCATTGCGCCATAGAAAGTGCAATTCCTTCTTTATTATTTCTTCCTGATCTTCTTGTTTGAACTGGTACTTGACCTAAAAAATTCATATCAAAAGTTACAGATTCATTTGGCTGAATTGGTTTGTTAAGCATCACTTTTAATATCGTACCAATTACTTCAAATTTAACCGCTTTTTTATCTTGTTTTAAAGAGTTGACTTTGATAAATCCTTGTTCTTCTGGTTTTAAATTATTGATGTTCAACACATTTTTAACAAATCTTCGGTCTGGATCTGGTATCGTTGCATAGTGATTATACATCTCAGAATCTGGCTGAAAAGCATTAAAATACAAGTGGTAAAAAACCATATTTAATTCGTCAGGAGAATTGTTGGTGTAGACCAATTTTTGTTTTCCATCAAATTGAAAATTATCGACATTCATGTCGATATCCATCGTATAATCAACTTTTTGTTGCCAATATGTTGAATTTGATTGTGCGTTAGTTGTAAAAATTCCGAGGGCTAATAATGCTAAAAAAAAGTATTTATTCATGTTCTGTGTTAATTAAAAATTTCGTTAAATTTAAAAGTATCTTTAAGGCGAACGCCTTTTTCGGTATGTTGTACTGTGCATAATTCTGAATATGCATCGTGTTCTAAGAAGAGATAAAATTCTTCGTCTGCTGCTTTATTTAAAAATATTTCTTTTTCATCTAGCGTTAATAATGGTCGCGTGTCATAACCTATGACATAAGGCAACGGAATATGCCCTGTTGTTGGCAATAAATCAGCCATAAAAACAATTGTTTTCCCTTGATGTTTTATGTGCGGAATCATTTGCTTATCTGTATGACCATCTGCAAATAAAATGCCAAATCCTAAAGGTGAAGTTTCTGAGAAACTATTCTTGGGAATGTCAACAAAATTTAATTGTCCGCTTTCTTCCATCGGATTTATATTTTCTTTCAAAAAAGATGCTTTTTCACGAGCATTTGGTTCAGTTGCCCATTTCCAATGATCTTTGTTACTCCAAAACTTTGCGTTTTTAAATGCAGGTTCATAAAAAGTCTTGTCATTATTCCATTGAATAGAACCACCACAATGATCAAAATGTAAGTGTGTTAAAAAAATATCTGTAATATCATCACGATGAAAACCATGTTTTGCAAGTGAAGTATCTAGAGAAAATCCGCCGAATAAATAATAATAACTAAAAAACTTATCTGATTGTTTATTTCCGACTCCAGTATCAATCAAAATCAAGCGTTCACCATCTTCAATCAACAAGCAACGCATACTTAAATCAATTAAATTTCTATCATCAGAAGGGTTTGTTCGTTCCCATAAAACCTTTGGAACAACGCCAAACATTGCTCCTCCATCAAGTTTAAAATTTCCTGTCTCTATTGGATAAATATTCATGTCTACAAATATGCTAAATTTCTAACAAACTCTTTGTTAAAGAAAATAAAAAAACCGTCTCGATAAAATCGAGACGGTTTTGAGGCGTCGAGCGGATTCGAACCGCTGTAGGAGCTTTTGCAGAGCCCAGCCTAGCCACTCGGCCACAACGCCAAATTATGACTGCAAATTTAATTCTTTTTAGTTTGCATACAAGGATTTTTGCTATTTTCGTTTCTTTCTTAAGGCAACAGTAACTTTTTCTACGTTTCCGCCAATTGGTGGATTCATTTTAGCAACCGATACATCTGCAACTTTTACCATTTTTAGCTCGTCTAAAATTCTATCCAAAATTCTATCGGCAACATGTTCTAATAATTTTGAACGAATTGCCATTTCTTCTTTTACAATCTTATTTAAATGAACATAGTCAACAGTATCTGAGAGTTCATCTGTCTTAGTAGATTTTGACAAATCGGCTTTTACTTTTACATCAACTCTATAATCTGAGCCAATTTTTCCTTCTTCTATTAAGCAACCGTGATATGCGTAAACTCTTATGTTTTGTACTTTTATGATTCCCATTTTGTGTATTTATAGCAAAAATAAGACTTAATTTAGATTCCTGACTTCTAAGAAATGATAAATAAAAATAAAGTTCAAAACAAAGTTAAAATTTTCTGATATTTGTAGTAAAATATATAATAATGAAAGTCCGTGAAAAATTCTTACTAATTTCTATACTTGCTATTGTAGCTGTTTTTGTAATTTCTCAATCTTGGGCTCCTATCCTATGGAGTTTTATAGTGATTGTTCCGTTAATTTTATTGGGCCTATATGATATTATCCAAACAAAACATACGATACTACGGAACTTTCCTGTTTTAGGTCATTTTAGATATATTCTTGAAAGTGTTCGTCCTGAAATAATGCAATATTTTGTGGAGACTGATACGCAAGGAAGACCTTTTAATAGAATTTTTAGAAGTTTGGTTTATTCTCGTTCTAAAAAAGAAACCTCAACCGCTCCATTTGGTACACAAATGAATGTGTATCGTTCTGGATATGAATGGATGGATCATTCAATGTATGCAAAACTTTCCAAAGAAGGTGAAGAATTTCCTCGTGTGATTGTTGGAAATAAAGACTGTAAGCAACCATATTCTATGAGTTTGTTAAATATCTCTGCGATGAGTTTTGGTTCATTAAGTGAAAATGCTGTTTTGGCAATGAACAAAGGTGCAAGAATGGGGAATTTCGCTCATAATACTGGTGAAGGAGGTTTAAGTCCACACCATTTAAATCCTGAAGGAGATTTAATTTGGCAAATTGGAACTGGCTATTTTGGGTGTAGAGATAAAGATGGTAATTTTTCTGATAATGGGTTTAAAGACGGTGCTCAAAAACATCAAGTAAAAATGATTGAAATTAAACTTTCTCAAGGTGCAAAACCTGGACATGGAGGGATTCTTCCTGCTAAGAAAAACACGCCTGAAATTGCTAAAATTCGGCATATAGAACCTCATAATGATGTGCATTCACCACCAATGCATTCATCGTTTTCTAATCCGACAGAAATGATGCATTTTATCCAAAAATGTAAACATTTATCAGGAGGAAAACCAGTTGGTTTTAAATTATGTGTTGGTAAAAAACAAGAATTTACAGATTTGTGTGAAGCCATGATTGCAACCGGAATTATTCCAGATTTTATTGCTGTAGATGGCGGTGAAGGGGGAACTGGAGCGGCGCCTGTAGAGTTTTCAAATTCGATTGGAATGCCCCTTCGTGATGGGTTGGTTTTTGTACACGATACATTGGTTGGATATAATCTTAAAAAAGATATTAAAATTATTGCTGCAGGAAAAATTGTTTCAGGATTTCACATGGCAAGAGTCATTTCTTTGGGTGCAGATATTTGTAGCAGTGCACGCGCAATGATGCTTTCTGTTGGTTGTATTCAAGCGTTGCTTTGTAATACAAACACTTGTCCTGTAGGTGTTGCGACACAAAACAAATCGTTAATGAAAGGGTTAAATGTTGGAGATAAGGCAGAACGAGTTAAAAATTATCAGCATGAAACTGTACAGAGTTTCCTAGAATTATTGGCTGCAGCTGGATTAGACAATCCTGAAGATATTGAAAGAAAACATATTAATAAACGTGTTGGAATTAATAAAGTAATGCGATTTAGCGATTTATATCCAGAAGTTGAAGTTGGTTATTTGTTAAGTAAAGAAACTGTATCGTAAAATGGAAATTGTAAACTGTACCATTTCAGATATTGATAGAATATTTGACCTTTATGATGAGGCTTCAAAATATCAAATTGAAGTTTTCATGGAGCAATGGGTTGGTTTTGAAAGAGGTCTTGTTGAAACTGAAATCCAAGAAAACCGCCAATGGAAAATCATTATAGATAACCAAATTGCATGCGTATTTGCAGTTACTTTTAACGACGAAATTATTTGGAAAGAAAAGAGTAAACAACCTTCAATTTATATCCATAGAATATCCGTAAATGGAAAATTTAGAGGTCGTGGCTTTACAAATATCATTGTTGATTGGGCAAAAGACTATTGTAAAACACATCAAAAAGAATTCATAAGAATGGATACTTTGGGTCACAACCAAAAACTGGTAAATTACTATGTTAAGTGTGGTTTTAAACATCTTGAAACTATAAAAATTGACGCTCTAGAAGGAATGCCTGCACATTATAATGGTAGTTTGGCGTTGTTTGAAATAGCTGTTTAAAATAAGTAACTGCTTGTTAGATAGTTTTAGTAAATTTGCACCTCTAATTAATTACCATGACTGAAGAAACAAAAACACTCAATTTTATTGAGCATATTATAGAAGAAGACTTAGCAAACGGATTGGGAAAAGACAAACTTCGTTTTCGTTTTCCGCCAGAACCAAACGGTTATTTACACATTGGTCACGCAGCATCTATCTGTCTTAATTTCGGATTAGGAGAGCGTTACAACGCTCCTGTAAATCTTCGCTTTGACGATACAAATCCTGCAAAAGAAGAACAAGAATATGTTGATGCTATCAAAAAAGATATTGAATGGCTTGGTTTTAAATGGGCAAATGAATTGTATTCTTCTGACTATTTTCAACAGTTATATGATTGGACGATTGACTTAATTAAAGATGGAAAAGCATATGTTGATGAGCAATCATCCGAAGAAATAAGAACGCAAAAAGGTACTCCAACAAGTGTTGGTACTGATAGTCCGTATAGAAATCGTTCGGTTGAAGAAAATCTTGCTTTGTTTGAAAAAATGAAAAATGGTGAGTTTGATGAAGGTGCTGTTGTATTGCGTGCAAAAATAGATATGTCGCATAATAATATGCATATGCGCGATCCTATTTTATATCGCGTACTTAAAAAAGCACATCATAGAACTGGTACTGATTGGTGTATTTTCCCGATGTATGATTGGACACATGGAGAATCTGATTATATAGAGCAAATATCTCATTCTATTTGTACGCTTGAGTTTAAAAGTCACAGAGAGTTGTATGATTGGTATCTCGATCAAGTTGTTACTTCTGATAAATTACGCCCTAAACAGCGTGAATTTGCACGTCGTAATTTGAGTTATACAATCATGAGTAAGCGTAAATTATTACAATTGGTTGAAAGTGGTGTTGTAAAAGGTTGGGACGATCCAAGAATGCCAACAATTTCTGGATTAAGAAGAAGAGGTTATACGCCAGAATCTATCAAACATTTTAGTGAGTTGTCTGGAATTTCTAAACGTGATAATGTTACTGATGTCTCATTATTAGAGTTTTGCATTAAAGATCATTTAAACACGATTGCACCTAGAGTCATGGCTGTTTTAGATCCTGTAAAAGTGGTAATTACTAATTATCCTGAAGGAAAAGAAGAGTTTTTGGATGCAAATTATAATGATTATGCAGAAGGTTTTGGAGGTAGAGATGTGCCCTTTTCAAGAGAAATTTACATCGAAAAAGAAGATTTTAGAGAAGAGGCAAATAAGAAATTCTTCCGATTAAAATTAGGAAAGGAAGTCCGTTTAAAAAACGCATATATTATAAAAGCAGAAAGTTGTGTGAAGGATACTGAAGGAAATGTAACCGAAATTCACTGTACTTATGATGAAGATTCGCTTAGTGGAAGTGGCTCTGAAGCAAGTTTACGCAAAATAAAAGGGACGCTACATTGGGTTTCTGCTAAGCATGCTGTAGAAGCAGAAGTGAGAGTTTACGATCGATTATTTTCTGATGAAGCACCTGACAATCATAAAGATAAAGGTTTTATGGATTTTGTAAATCCGAATTCATTAGAAGTGATTACTGCTTTTTGTGAACCGAGTTTAGCATCAGCAAAAAAAGGAGATACATTTCAATTTCAACGAAAAGGTTATTTTTGTGTTGATAAAGATTCATCAGAAGGAAAATTAGTTTTTAACAGAACAGTTCCTTTAAGAGATTCTTGGGCAAAAATGGAGACAAAATAAGTCGAATTTGAACTTCTTCAAAAAATACAAGCAACAAATCTATTTTCATTTATTACTGAATCTGATTGTTGCTTTTTGTATTACATTATCTTCATATTATCACATTCCGTTAAGTAGTTTTAAAGATTATTCAATCTACTTTATTCACTTTTTATTATTACAATTTTCTTTTTTTGGAATACTTTACTTTTTAAGTATCAATAAATATGTTTTCTATTTTGGTTTTTCAATACTGTTTATATCTCTATCTTTATTGGGGTTTTACAAATATTCTTTAGATTTAAGTGTAACAAAATCTATGGTAGAGGCCATCTTTGAAACAAGTCTTTTGGTAAGTGTAGATTTAGTTTCAATTCCGTTTCTTATTTATCTATTCTCAGTTGGATTGATGCTTTACTTTATTTTCAAAAAGTATAAAAATGTTAAAGTTAATCAGTTGAAGTCGCCTTTAATTGTTCTAGCTGTTTTAGGAATTGCAACTTATTATATTATTGAATCTAAGAGACACAATACTTTTGATTCACGACTTCCATATGTAGCATTTAATAGTGTTGTTGAGTTTTTTGAAGAGGACGATCTTCAACTTTTACCAATTAATAGTGATGTAAATACATCCGTTAAAGACATTAATTTTGTCTTTATTCTTGGAGAGTCAGTTCGAGCTGATCACTTACAATTAAATGGTTACAATAGAGAGACAAATCCAAAATTATCAAAGAGGGAGAATATTATTAGTTATTCTGATTTGTATACTCCATTAACTCATACTGTTGCTAGTGTAAAGCAGTTATTAACCAATCAAAGTGTTGATGATATCGTAAAGTCTAACGAAGTTTACTCGCTATTTTCAGTATTAAATGCCGCAGAATATAAAACTTCTTGGATTGGAAATAGTACAATAGTTAAGAGTTATGCGCCAATCATTAGAAGCAATCAAGAGGTGAAGTTAATAGATAAATTTAGATCAATAATGAGTTTTAATAAAGCGCTTGATGAAGACATGTTAGCGCCTTTTGATTCTATCTTAAAGATCTGTGAAAACCAATTTATAACGCTTCATATGACAGGGAGTCATTGGTATTATGAGAATCGATATTCTGATGAGTTTAGAAAATATACTCCTGTAACTGACAGCAAACACATTCCGTCTTTGGAACCTCAACAAATAATTAATTCGTACGATAACACGTTGGTTTATTTAGATCATTTTATTGATACCGTTATCTCGTCGGTAGAAAAAACACAGACAAAATCAATTGTAATGTATGTTTCAGATCATGGAGAAATACTAGGCGAAGAAGGAAAATGGTTACACGCTCAAGAAAGTGAGTTTAGTAAAAATCCGGCAATGATAGTTTGGTATTCAGACGAGTTACTTTCTGCTTATCCTGAAGCAATAAAAGCAGTAAAAGAAAATCAACATAAAAGAGTTTCTGCAGATTTTTTCTATCACAGTATTCTGGATTTATTTCAAGTTCAAAACTTTGATTACGATAAAAATAAAAGTGTCTTTAAAGAAGATTATTATTAGTCTTTTATCTTAACTGTCTTCAAAATTGCTTCTAATTCAAACATAAAATCGCGTTTGTTTGTAGTTGGGGCATAGGTAAATCCTTCGACAACAACCAAGCGGTTTTTTGCTTTATCAACAATAGTATAATTCAAAAAAGGTCCTGCCATAAAATCTCCTTTTACTTCCCATTTTCCTCGAGTTTCAAAGGTTTTTTTGCCGTCCAATTCTACATTAAAAGTGTGAGGAGAATATGCTTGTTCGGTAATTAAATATGTACCGTCAAACTGTCCTGGAATATACTTTTTACCAATCGTATCTCTAACTGACGCTATATTTTGACCTTCAGTATCTGCGCTAGAATTAATAGGTAATTCATACACAATAAGATTCATCGTTTGACCTTGTTTTACAGTCTTACGCATCCATAAAAAATCTCCTGTATCGTCAACTAATTTATAATTTATAGGTATTTCTAAACTAACTCCTAATTTTGCTAATGTTTTTAATTTAGAAGAATCAAACTGATTTCCTCTAAGTTTACGCTGTAAAGCGTTAATATCTGCATTTTTAAAAGCATTTGTAATTTCAGATTTTTTTTCTTGAATCATACTTATCAAACTCGAGGTATCAGTTGCGTTGATCGTTATCATAGTTTGTGGACGAGCATATCTATTAGTCTCAACACTAAATCTGTTTTGTTTTTCTAAAGAAACAATTAGAATGTTTCGGTGTGCTTTAAATAAATTTTTAAATGCGTTTACTGGTATTTGAGTTACTTTAAATTGAGGTTCTCTTTGCGGCAGTCCAAGTACTTCTTCTCCAGTAACTTTTCGTAATTCATCTCCTTCAATTCCTTGCCACAAATCATTATTCATCACTACTAAAACTTGATTTAAACTACCGTTTGAATTCGGTAAAGTGATTTTTCCCTCTTTTGGTGTACATGAAATTAATACTGAAAATAGTATAGTAAGCAATAGTAATTTTTTCATAAATCTAACTTTTAAATATTTTTAGTTTCATTCCAGGTTTTAAAGTTTTAACGCTCCAAATATCGTTCCAATCTTTTAAATTTTGAACAGAAACATTTGAGAATTTCTTTGAGATTGTCCAAAGTGAATCTCCACTTTTTACAGTGTAAGTTGTAAATTCTCCTTTTGGCAATGGCTTTTTAGTTTGGTTTTTTGGTTTCTTTGACGCTACAGTTGATGTAGATTTCCTTGGATAAATAGTTAATCGTTGCCCTATTTTTAAACTATTACTTCTAAGCCCGTTCCATCGTTTAAGAGAACTGACACTTACACCAAATTTATTTGCAATTTTACCAAGATAATCTCCGTTTCTAACCTTATACCGAATTCTATCGTTCGACTCAATATATTGAGGTAATTGCTTCTCTCGTTTTGCTTCTTCTGCATCTACAAAAGCGTATAATTCTTTTTCATTACTTATGTATTGTCCAACATTATACAACGGTAATCGAACATAATAATTTTTGTCTTTTCTATACGGAATGATGTCTAATTTGTATTGCGGATTCAAAAACTGAAGCATTTCAATATCAACATCTAAGAACTTGTTAATTTGCTCAAAAGTCAATTGTTTTTTTATGTGAATTGTATCTGTTTCAAACTTATTGATATATGCTTTTTTGGCTACAATACCATGATCATCAGCATGTTTCATAATATATAACGTTGCATAAAATGCAGGTAAATATCCTGCCGTTTCTCTTGGTAAAAACTGGCGAATATTCCAGTAGTTTCTTTTTCCTCCTGCGCGTCTTATTGCTTTGTTTACATTTCCTGGGCCTGAATTATAGGCTGCTAATGCCAAATCCCAATCACCAAAAGTTCTATATAGTGCAGTTAAATATTTGCAGGCTGCTTCTGTCGCTTTTAAAGGGTCTTGGCGCTCATCTACATAAGAGTTCACGTTCAAGTCAAACTGTTTTCCTGTTTGATACATAAACTGCCACAATCCTGTTGCACCAACTCTTGATTTTGCCCTTGGTTTTAAGGCTGATTCTACAATTGCTAAATATTTTATCTCTAAAGGAATATCGTATCTATCAAGTTGCTCTTCAAACATCGGAAAATAAAATTGTGCTCTAGACATTAACGTTCCGTATGAGTTTTTCCTCCTTTTTAAGTATGCTTTAATGAGGTTTTCTAAACTCTTGTTGTACTCGACGTTAAAAGGAGTTTCGTTGTCTAAAACACGTAATCTTTCCTTTAATAATTCGGTTGGTAATTCATCTAATTGTACATCAACTAGCGTAGTATCGTCAATCACATATTGATTTGTATCATACAATGGAGAGTTATAAATTTCTTGCAGCCAAAGACTATCGATTAAAGTTGCTTCTGGAATATCTTTTGCAATGCCTTGATCAGAAACAACCACTTCATTTTCAGATAAAACTGCTGGTTCATTTAATTGATTTGTATCGTTTAAAACGGCATCTTTTAGTTCTGTAATTTTAACCCTTAGAGAATCCTTCGCTTGAATTTTTTCTGGTTTTGCAAGAAAAATAGTGTCTTGAGCAAAAGAACTTGCTCCAAAACAATAAATGATAATTAATATGTAATTCTTTATGTTCATATAAAATTTAACTGTATTACTGAATACTGCCGACTGACTACTAAATTTCTATTTCTACACCTACAGGACAATGGTCTGAGTGTCTTGCTTCTGGTAATATAAAGGCGCGTTTAAGTTTATCTTTTAATGGTGCACTTGCCATACAATAATCTAATCGCCATCCTTTGTTGTTGTTTCGAGCATTTGCTCTATAACTCCACCAACTATAATTGTCTGGTTCTTTGTTAAAGTGACGGAAAGTATCAATAAAACCACTTTTAATAAAGTCACCAATCCATTCTCTTTCTTCAGGTAAAAATCCTGAAACACCTTTCATTTTTGGGTTATGAATATCTATGGCTTCGTGACAAATGTTATAATCACCGCAAACAACTAAATTCGGAATTTCCTTTCTCAAGTTGGTTATATATGCCTGAAATTCGTCCATAAAATTGAATTTAAAATTCAATCTCGCATCATTAGTTCCAGATGGTAAATACAAGCTCATAATAGAAATATCATCAAAATCTACACGTAAATTTCGCCCTTCAAAATCCATTGTTTGAATTCCTGTTCCGTATTCAACATGATTTGGTTCATTCTTACATAAAATAGCAACACTACTGTAGCCTTTTTTCTCTGCCGAAAACCAATAATGATGCTTATATCCTGCATTTTCAAACAATGTTAAATCTAACTGTTCTTTATGTGCTTTTGTTTCTTGAATACAAATTACATCAGGATCTGCAGCAACTAACCACTCAATAAAACCTTTTTTGAGAGCTGCTCGAATTCCGTTTACGTTGTATGATAATATTTTCATTTGATTGTTTTAGTTCTCTATGCCAAAAAGAAAAATTAAAAGAGTTATAATTTCATCTCTGGAATTTCGCCATCAATAATTAAATTACCTTCTGTAGCATTTTTTATTTCTTCAACACTAACTCCTGGAGCACGCTCTAATAATTTAAAACCATCAGCAACAACATCTAAAACCGCAAGGTTTGTCACTACTTTTTTAACGCATCCAACACCTGTTAATGGCAACGAACATTTTTTTAATAGTTTTGATTCTCCACGTTTATTTGTATGCATCATTGCAACAATAATATTTTCTGCAGACGCAACTAAATCCATCGCACCGCCCATTCCTTTGACCATTCTTCCTGGAATTTTCCAGTTAGCAATGTCACCGTTTTGAGCAACTTCCATTGCGCCAAGAACAGTTAATTGTACGTGTTGACCTCTAATCATTGCAAAACTCATTGCTGAATCAAACAAAGAGCCTCCTTGTAAGATTGTTACTGTTTGTTTTCCTGCGTTTATTAAATCTGCATCTTCGGTTCCTTCGATTGGGAAAGGTCCCATTCCAAGTAATCCGTTTTCAGATTGAAATTCTATATCTATTCCTTTTGGAATATAATTGGCAACCAAAGTAGGAATACCAATTCCAAGATTTACGTACCAGTTATGTTGTAACTCTTGTGC
>CALIIP010000009.1 GCA_938018045.1 uncultured Flavobacteriaceae bacterium | reverse complement strand
ACAAAATACTGATATTGAAGTAACCGAAGAAGTTGCTCCAAATGATAAAAACACAAGCGATTTATATGAAATTAAAGCCCTAAAAATTCCTGAAGGACTAAATTTTGCAGGCGAAAGAGTTCCTGTTGAAAAAAATGATATTAGAGAACGTATGGATCGAGAATTGTTGGTAAATACATATTGGCAATCTAATGGTTTATTGATGTTTAAAAGAGCAAACAAATATTTTCCAATCATCGAACCAATTCTAGCAGAAAATGGCATTCCTGATGATTTTAAATACCTTGCACTTATTGAAAGTGGATTACAAAATGTAAAGTCACCTGCTGGTGCTAGTGGGTTTTGGCAAATTATGAAAGCTACAGCAAGAGAAAATAAATTAGAAGTAAATGATAATGTTGATGAAAGGTATCATATAGAAAAAGCAACGAGAGTTGCTTGTAAATATTTAAAAAAATCTAAAGAGCGTTTAGGATCTTGGACTCTTGCCGCTGCTGCTTATAATGCAGGGAATTATGGAGTTTCAAAACGTTTAAAAACACAAAAAGTGAATAGTTATTATGATGCACTGTTACCAGATGAAACTGAACGCTATGTTTTCAGAATTGTAGCAGTTAAAGAAATAATGCTAAACCCAAAAAAATATGGTTTTGCCTTTGATCAAGAAGATTTATATAATTTGGAATATACTACAACAATTGAAGTTGATTCTGTGATTACAAATATTGCTGCTTTTGCAAAACATTTTGGCACAAATTATAAGACTTTAAAAATTCACAACCCATGGTTGAGAGAGAATAAATTAAACAATGCTTCTGGTAAAAAATATCAAATCAAGTTGCCTCAATAAAAGAATACTATAAACTTCTTTTTACTGATTCATATTCGTCAATAATTTCTTTGACAATTTCTGCTGCAGGTTTTATCTCGTGGATTAATCCTGCAATTTGCCCAATTTCGAGTTCACCATCATCCATATCACCTTCAAACATTCCTCGCTTTGCTCTTGCTCTACCTAACAGTTCTTTTAATTGATCTGGTGTAGGATTTTTAGTGTATAATTCTTTAATTTGATTGTAAAACTTGTTTTTAATCAATCTAACTGGCGCCAATTCTTTCAGAGTTAATTCGGTTTCTCCGTCTTGAGTTTCGACTACTTTTAGCTTGAAATTTTCATGTGCTGATGATTCTAAACTAGCAACAAATCGACTTCCAATTTGAACAGCATCTGCACCTAAAACCATGGCTGCAAGCATTCCTCTTCCAGTTGCAATTCCTCCTGCTGCAATCAACGGAATGGATATTTTTTCCTTTACCATTGGTATCAATGTAAAAGTTGTGGTTTCTTCTCTTCCGTTATGTCCTCCTGCTTCAAAACCTTCTGCAACAACTGCATCTACTCCTGCTTCTTGAGCCTTTAAAGCAAACTTTACGCTACTTACAACATGAACTACTGTAATTCCTTTTTCTTTTAGAAATGATGTCCAAGTTTTTGGGTTTCCTGCGGATGTAAATACAATTTCAACACCTTCTTCAACAATAATATCGATGATTTCTTTTATCTGCGGATACAGCATCGGAACGTTCACTGCAAACGGCTTATCAGTTGCCTTTTTACATTTCTGAATGTGCTCTCTAAGTATTTCCGGATACATACTTCCTGCTCCAATAATTCCTAATCCTCCAGCATTACTAACAGCCGAAGCCAATTTATAACCACTATTCCAAATCATTCCTGCTTGAATAAGTGGATACTGAATATTAAATAATTCTGTGATTTTGTTTTGCATGCTATAAATTTACGAAATAACTCCTGATCCAACTAATTCATCTCCAAGATACCAAGCTACAAACTGACCTTCTGTAATTGCAGATTGTTGATTTTCAAAATCTACATACAACCCTTTTTTAGTTTTGTAAATAGTCGCGTTCTCGTGTTTCTGACGGTAACGAATCTGTGCTTTCACTTCCATTGATTCGCCATTTTTAAGTGCTAAATCAGTGCGAATCCAATGTAATTCATCGTTTGTTACAAACAATACATTTCTGTATAATCCTTTGTGGTTTTTACCTTCACCTGTATAAATTACATTTTCTACAACATCAGTTTCTATAACATACAAGGCTTCTTTAGTTCCTCCTACATTTAATCCTTTTCGCTGACCTTTGGTGAAATAATGTGCGCCTTGATGCTTTCCAACAACTTTTCCACTGTCTAAAGTATATTGATACTTAGTAGATAAATATTCTAATTCTGCTTCTTTATCTGCAAATCTTGGTATTGATCTATTATAGATTTCTGAATCTCCAGGAACTTGAATTATTACTCCTTCTTTTGGCTGTAATTTTTGTTGCAAAAATTCTGGCAATCGAACTTTACCGATAAAACATAAACCTTGCGAATCCTTTTTATCAGCCGTAATTAAGTCTTGCTCTGCAGCAATTTTACGAACTTCAGGTTTTGTCAATTCACCAATAGGAAACAACGAAGTTGCTAACTGTTCTTGCGATAACTGACATAAAAAATAAGATTGATCTTTATTCCCATCTACTCCAGATAGTAATTGATATACTTCTTCTCCATCCTTTTCAAGTGTTCCTTTTCTACAATAATGACCTGTTGCAACATAATCAGCACCTAAATCAAGTGCAATTTTTAAGAACACATCAAACTTAATTTCACGGTTACACAACACATCAGGATTTGGAGTTCTTCCTAATTCGTATTCGCGGAACATATAATCTACAATCTTGTCTTTGTATTGCTCGCTCAAATCAACAACTTGAAACGGAATACCCAATTTTTCGGCAACCAACATAGCATCATTACTATCTTCGAGCCAAGGACATTCGTTAGAAATAGTAACCGAATCATCGTGCCAGTTTTTCATAAAAAGACCAATGACTTCATAGCCTTGTTGTTGCAATAAATACGCTGCAACACTACTATCTACACCTCCAGAAAGACCAACAATTACACGTTTCATTTGTTTATAAAAATTAAGACTGCAAAGATAGTGAATCCTTTTAGGATAAAGAAACGTATTTGAGGTTGTGGTTTTTAAATAGTATCTTCGCTATTGGAAGTTATATTAAGTAAATAGTGATTAAATGAAAAAAGAATTGACAATACGATTTTCTAAAATTACTGATTTACCATTTATAGTAGGTATCTATAATCAAGCAATTAGCTCTAAGAGTGCTACTGGAGATTTGAATGAATTGAATGTTCAAGATAGAATTGAGTGGTTTAATAAATTTGATAATAATGAGTATCCTCTTTATGTCGCAGAAATTGATAATATAATTGTTGGCTATTGTTCATTATCTCCATACAGAAAAGGAAGAAAAGCGATGTCTTCTGTTGCAGAAATAAGTTATTATTTAGATTATTCATTTCATGGAAAAGGCGTTGGAACTATTTTATTAAATTATGTAATATCGGATTGTAACAGAATTGGGAAAGAAAATTTACTTGCTATTCTTTTAGATATTAATTCCCCAAGTATTGGGCTTCTCGAAAAATTAAACTTTAAGAAATGGGGTCATTTTCCTGATATAATTAATATAAATGGTAAAAAATGCGGGCATTTTATATATGGCTTGAAAATAAGCAAAACATAAAAAAAAAGTAAGTGTAAAAGTAAATAGTAAAATCCATGAAATCAATCCTCAAAAAATAATTTATGCCACACTTTGTAATAGACTGTTCAGATAATATCCTAAAAATTAAAACTCCAAATGAAATTATTCAGAAAGTATATGATACTGCTGAATCAACAGAACTTTTTGATAAAGGAGATATTAAAGTAAGAATTAATCCTTTTGAACATTACAATGTTGGGAATACTAAAGATGATTTTATTCACATTTTTGCAAATATCATGGAAGGGAGAACAACCCTTCAAAAAAAGAATCTTTCAGATAAAATTATTACTGAATTAAAATTATTATTTCCAAATGTCCCTATTATTTCGATAAATATTAGAGATTTTGAAAAAGCAACGTATTGCAATAAATCCATGGTGTAAAAGAAAAATTTCATGAAATCAATCCTTAAAAAAACCATGTTTACCCTTTTAGCAATCATACTTATTATATTGCTGTTATTCGGTTATCAAGACAAAGAAGTAAGTGAATTAACAGATAAATATGCACCGTCTCCATCTGCTTTTGTAGAAATAAATGGAATGAATGT
>CALIIP010000008.1 GCA_938018045.1 uncultured Flavobacteriaceae bacterium | reverse complement strand
GCAATTAGATTTGCGACACAACTTGACTTTCAGATTGAGCAAAAGTCATTAGAAGCAATTACTAAAAATTCTGATAGATTAAAGATTATTACGCGAGAGCGTATTATTGACGAACTTAACAAAATCATGTTAACTCCAAAGCCTTCTATAGGGTTTTTGTTGTTAGATAAAACTAAGTTATTGTCTCAATTCCTTCCAGAATTGACAGATCTAAAAGGTGTTGACCAAATTGAAGGCCAAAGTCATAAAGATAATTTTTATCATACTTTAGAAGTAGTTGATAATATTTCAGAAAACACTGAAGATTTATGGTTGCGTTGGGCTGCTTTATTACATGATATAGGTAAAGCACCTACTAAAAAGTTTGATAAAAAAAATGGCTGGACATTTCATTCACACGAATTTGTGGGCTCAAAAATGGTCTTTAAACTCTTCAAAAGGTTAAAGATGCCATTGAATAATAAGATGAAATTTGTTCAAAAAATTGTGTTATTAAGTTCACGTCCTATAGTTTTATCTACAGATGTTACTGATGCTGCCGTACGTAGATTGGTATTTGATTGTGGAGATGACATTGACAGTTTGATGACACTTTGTGAAGCAGATATCACTACAAAAAATCCAAAGAAATTTAAACGATATCATGAGAATTTCAAAAAAGTAAGAGATAAAATTAAAGAAGTAGAGGAGAGAGATCATATTCGTAATTTTCAGCCTCCAATCTCTGGAGAATTGATTATGGATACCTTTAATTTAAAACCTTGTAGAGAGATTGGTCAACTGAAAGATTCAATAAAAGAAGCAATCCTTGAAGGAGAAATTGCCAATGATTTTGATGAAGCATATCAGTTTATGATTAAAAAGGCTGAGAAATTGGGATTGAAGAAATAAGACCTTGTCTTTCCGCGCTTGATGCGGAATCCATAAGAAAAATAAACATATGAAAGTAAACGTAGATATTTGGCACGAAATATTAGTTTCTAAAGATATATCACGGTTAAACGATATTCTTTCAGATGAGGTAATTTTCTATTCTCCTGTAGTTCACACACCACAAATTGGAAAAAAGATAACGCATCTTTATTTATCTGCAGCACTTCATGTAATTGCAAATGATTCCTTTAAATATATCAAAAAAGTGATCGATGGTAATGAGTCTATTTTAGAATTTGAAACTGAAATTGACGGTATTAAAGTAAATGGTGTTGATATCATTACTTGGAATAATAGCGGAAAAATTATTGAGTTTAAGGTTATGATTAGACCAATTAAAGCCATCAATATTATTCATCAAAAAATGGGTGAGTTGTTGGCTAAATATCAGCAGAAATAGTTTTACAACGACTGCATATTTACCAACTTGAAATAAGCACCTTTTTTTGCCAATAATTCGTCGTGTTTTCCTTGTTCAACAATTTCACCTTTTCGCATTACAAGTATTAAATCTGCATTTTGAATAGTTGATAAACGATGTGCAATCACAAGGGATGTTCTATTCTGCATCATTTTTTCTAATGCAACTTGAACCAATTGTTCACTTTCAGTATCCAAAGCAGAAGTTGCTTCATCTAAAATCATTATTGGCGGATTCTTAAGAACTGCACGTGCAATTGATAAGCGTTGTTTTTGCCCTCCAGAAAGCGAGTTTCCGCTATCGCCAATATTTGTTTCATATTGTTGAGGTAAATCTTTTATAAATTCATGAGCATTTGCAATTTTAGAGGCTTCTAGAATATCATTTTCATTTGGATTATCGACTCCTAAAGATATATTTTGATTGACTGTATCATTAAATAAGATTGAATCTTGTGTCACAATTCCCATCAAATCACGCAGTGACTTTTTTGTCATGTCTTTAATATCTATTCCGTCAATTTTAATTGTGCCTTTATTTACATCATAAAAACGTGTAACTAAATTAGCTAAGGTAGATTTTCCACTTCCAGATTGCCCAACCAAAGCAACTGTTTTTCCTTTCTTAATAGTCAATGAAAAGTTTTTTAAGACATAATCATTTTTGTATTTAAATGAGATATTATCAAATATAATTTCCTTATCAAATGTTGATTTTACAATTGCATTTGGCTTGTTTACAATAGTGTTTTTAGTTTCTAAAATCTCTAAAATACGTTCTGCGGAAGCATCCCCTTTTTGTATGTTATAATATGCAGTTGTAATTGCTTTTATTGGGTTTAAAACCGTGTAAAACAGCACAATATAACCTAGAAAGGCTTCTGCGTTTAAAGAACTATTTTCACTTAAAACTTCTTTTCCTCCATACCATAAAATTAAAATTATAGTTGCAGATCCTAAAAATTCACTCATTGGAGAAGCAAGCGTTTTACGATGTAAAACTTTGGTCATTAAGTTTCTAAATGTCTTCGTCGAGTTGTTAAATTTTCTTTCAATTTTTCCTTCCGCATTAAAACCTTTAATAACTCGTAATCCAGTTAAAGTTTCTTCTATAAATGATAAAAAGTTTCCAGTTTCTTTTTGGGCTTTTAAAGAATTCGCTTTTAACCTTTTGCTAATAGATGAAATAAGAAAACCTGAAACAGGTAATAAAATAAATACGAACAATGTTAGTTTTGGGCTCATCATTAACATCATTGAAAGTGCAATGATAATTGTTAATGGTTCTCTAACGATAGTTTCTAATGATGTTAAAAAAGAGATTTCAACTTCTTGAACATCAGCAGTCATACGCGCAATTGTGTCGCCTTTTCTTTTTTCTGAAAAGTATGCAATTGGTAATTCAATAATTTTGTGATATAAACTATCTCTCAAATCTTTTACAACTCCATTTCGTAAGAATGTTAGTACATAAGAAGCAAAATATCGAAATAAATTTTTAAAGAAGAATAAACTAAAGGAAAGGACACAAATAAAAAGTAGTGCTTTATTTACTCCGCCTTCTTCAATCAAAGCAGTAATATGAAAATTTATATATTCCTGGCCATAATCAAAAAGATTAGTAATACCATTATAAGTTGGTTTCTCATATATTTTTTCTTCCTTTCCAAATAAAATACCTAATACAGGAATAAAACCTAGAACTGATAAAACATTAAAAATAGCATACAAAATATTAAATAGCACATTTAACCACGCATATTTTCTGTATGGTTTTGCGTATTTTAATATTTTTCTGAAGTGATTCATATTTACAATTTCATCTCTTTAATGATGCGTTGAATTTTAGCATCCAATTCTTTTTCAACAGATGTTGCGTTTTCAATAGTATCCAAAGGAGTATTTACACTGAAATAAAATTTAATTTTTGGCTCTGTTCCACTAGGTCTTGCTGCAACACGAGTTCCGTTTTTAGTATGATAAATCAATACATTTGATTTCGGAATATCAATCGTGGTTTCTTCTCCAGTAATTAAATTCTTTTTTATTGATGATTGATAATCATACATAAACTCAACTTTTTCGCCATCAATTTCCGTAATTGGATTTCCACGCATTTCACTAAGCATTTGCTTAATTTCTTGCGCACCATTTATTCCTTTTTTTACAATTGAAATTAAGTGCTCTTTGTAAAAATTGTGTTCTAAATATATTTCAAGTAACTCTTGATAAAAAGAACTTCCGTTTTCATTTGCAGTTGCTGCGATTTCACAAGCCAATAAGGTTGCAGTAACTGCATCTTTATCACGAACAAAATCACCAACCATATATCCAAAACTTTCTTCTCCTCCTCCAATAAAATCCATTGATTCAAAATCACGTACCATCTTGGCAATCCATTTGAATCCAGTCAATCCAATTTTGGTTTCTACACCATAACTATCAGCAATTCTATCAACCAATTCAGTAGAAACAATTGTAGATCCTATAAACTGATTTTTATTTAATCGACCTTCATCTTTCCATTTTTTGATAAGGAAATTGGTCATGACAGCCATTGTCTGATTACCATTTAGCAATGTCATTTCTCCTTTCATATTTCTAACAGCAACACCTAACCTATCACAGTCAGGATCTGTACCTATCACAATATCTCCGTTGATTTTATCTGCAAGATCGGTTGCCATCTTTAAGGCTGCTGGTTCTTCAGGGTTTGGAGATTTTACAGTCGGGAAATCACCATTTGGTTCTCTTTGTTCTTCAACAATGTGTACATCTGTATATCCTGCTCTTTTGAGTGTCTCTGGAATTGAAACAATTGAAGTTCCGTGTAAAGAAGTGAAAACTATTTTTAGGTCATCTCTATTCTTTAATGTTGGTAGTTTACCATTGTTTATACATCCATCAATAAATACGGTGTCTATTTCTTCTCCAATTATTTCAATTAATGCTTCGTTTGAGTTGAATTTTATTTCTGAAAAGTCTAATTTGTTTACTTCATTTATAATCTCACCATCTTGAGGAGGTACAATTTGTCCGCCATCATTCCAATACACTTTGTATCCATTATATTCTGGAGGATTGTGAGACGCTGTCAATACAATACCTGCATCACAATTTAAGTGTCTTACTGCAAATGAAAGTTCTGGTGTTGCACGTAAATCTTCAAACAAAAAAACTTTGATATTATTAGCAGAAAAGATGTCTGCAACAATTTTTGCAAATTTTTTGCTATTATGTCTACAATCAAATGCAATTGCGACTTTTAATTCCTTGTCTGGAAACGTTTTTATAAGGTAATTAGAAAGTCCTTGTGTTGATCTCCCTAAAGTATATTTGTTTATTCTATTGGTTCCAGCACCCATAATTCCACGCATTCCTCCAGTTCCAAAGGCAATATTTTTGTAAAATTTCTCGGTAAGTTGGTCTGAGTTTGTGTCAATTAATTCCTGAACTTCTTTTTGTGTTTCAGTATCAAAAGTGTCTGAAAGCCATTCTTTTGCGTTATTTAATATTTGTGTATTGTCTATGCTCATAATAATTTATTAAAGTACAAAGATAGTTTATAGGTTAATTTTTTGACTGATTTTATAAAGACTTTTGTCGCGTTTGGTACGTAGGATAAGTTCACCTAAAAAGCCAGATAAAAAGAATAGAGTTCCAATAATCATAGTCGTAAGTGCAATGTAAAACCACGGGTTTTCTGTTACCAATCTCGTAGGAGTGTGATAATAGAATAATCTTAAAAGTTTCGTAACGCCAATATAAGCTGCAGATAAAAAACCAATTACAAACATCAAACTTCCAAGAAAACCAAATAAATGCATTGGTCGTTTTCCGAATTTTGATAAAAACCAAATGGTAATTAAATCTAGAAAACCATTGATAAATCGATCCATTCCGAATTTCGTAACGCCATATTTTCTTGCTTGATGTTGTACTACTTTTTCATCAATCTTGGTAAATCCGGCATTGTTGGCAAGCACTGGAATATAGCGATGCATTTCTCCGTATACATCTATGTTTTTTACAACTTCGTTGCTATATGCTTTCAATCCGCAATTAAAATCATGTAGTTTTAATCCTGAAGTTTTACGTGCTGCAAGATTGAATAGTTTTGAAGGAATATTCTTTCTTATTTTTGAATCGAAGCGTTTCTTTTTCCATCCAGAAATAAGGTCAAAACCATCTTTGGCAATCAAATTATATAATTCTGGAATTTCATCAGGGCTGTCCTGTAAATCAGCATCCATAGTAATGACAACATCACCTTGAGCGAGTTTAAAGCCAGCATTTAAAGCTTGAGATTTCCCATAATTTGTTTGGAATTTGATACCCTTTACATTGCTATCTTTTTCGGATAGTTGCTGGATAACATTCCATGAATTATCTGTACTACCATCATCTATAAAAAGGATTTCATAAGAATACTGATTGGATTGCACAACACGTACAATCCAATCATATAATTCTTCTAAAGATTCGTCTTCATTCAATAAAGGAATGACAAC
>CALIIP010000007.1 GCA_938018045.1 uncultured Flavobacteriaceae bacterium | reverse complement strand
CGTTGGCATTCATTTGAAGAATAACTCAAAGTAAACTTAGTTGTTTACTTTTTTTATTTTTTGTAAACACATATGATTACTTTTTTATATATTTGTAAATGTATATGTTTACAAATATATTGTTTTGTAAACTTAAAGAGTTACAAAAATGAGAAATAAGCAAAAACTTTTAATTGAGCAATTGGACCAAAAACTTCAACCATTCTCTGAAACCAGAAAGGTCCTGGTCCCAGAACGTGGATGGATAAATACAATTCGGACATCACTCAATATGACAATGGCACAACTTGGTGCCAAATTAAATATAACAAGACAAGGAGTAAAAAGAATTGAGGAAAGTGAAGCTAACGGCACAATAACGCTCAATTCTTTAAAAGATGTAGCAAATGCAATTGACTTAAAATTAGTATATGCACTGGTCCCACTAAATGGGACCATAAACGATTTAATTCAAATAAAAGCAGAAAAGTTGGCCCGAAAAATAGTTTTAAGAACTAACCAAAACATGAAATTAGAGGACCAAGGTATTGGAGATGAAAAGATATCCAAAACCATAAAGGAGCTTGCTAGCGAAATAAAACGAGAGATGAAAAAATCATTATGGGATTAGAATTCGATTATAAAGATGGACAAACACCCTTAGACGAAGAAGAAAAAGAAGGTCTTAAAATAAAGTCTATTACTACTCAAGGAGAACTAGATGAATTTGAGCAATTGAACATTGAGAAAGCAGTTGAATGGACTATTCATTCAAAATTCAAACTTGAAAAAATTTTAACTGAAAAGTTTGTGAAAGACTTACACCAAAGAATGTATGGTGATGTATGGAAATGGGCAGGAGAATTTAGAAAGACTGAAAAGAACATTGGAATTTCGTGGGCACAAATTGGAATTGAATTAAAAAATTTATTGGACGACACTAAATATTGGATAGAAAACAAAACTTTTCCACCTGAAGAAATAGCTATAAGATTCAAACATCGCATAGTATCCATTCATTGCTTTCCAAATGGAAATGGAAGACACTCTAGGATAATGGCTGATATAATTATGGAATCAATATTTGGGAATGAAATATTTTCTTGGCATCAATCTAATATGGTTAAAGTTAACGAAACAAGAAATCAATATATAAAAGCTTTAAGAGAAGCTGATAAAGGAAATTTCAAACAGTTAATTGAATTCGCAAAAAACTAATGCCAACAACGTCTATAATTAATTACTGGTTTGTGTGTACTCGGAAAATCCTACGGATTTTCTCTAAGTTTGGTTACCTTTTGCTAAATTAGGTGCTTAAAACACGCAACAAACCATACCCAACCGTTGGCAGTAATGAAGAAATAAAAATAATGAACCTAAAAGGTTAAACCCAGAATTGAGAAATGTTCATTAAATGTTATTCCAGTAAATCTTTCTTTTAACCAAGAAATAAATAAAAATTAAAGTATGAGTGATAAGGTATTTAAATTTGGGATTACTTCAATCGCAATCATTTTTACAATCATTTTTAGTATTGTAGTAATTCCACCACTAATTGAAAATCCAGATATTGCAGGAGCATTTGCCGCAGGGTTTGTGAATCCATATTCATCTGGTTATTCAGCGGATGTTTTCTGCTGTTGGGCAATTTTATTGATTTGGGTAATTTATGAATACCCAAAAGTAAAATATGGTTGGATATGTTTAATCTTTGGAATTATTCCAGGCGTGGCAGTTGGGTTTGCACTTTATCTTTTGTTGAGAATGCATCAATTTAAAGATAAGAAAGATAATCAAAACAGTTAGAAGACCAATTTGAACAAGAAGAAACACTACTGCCAACAATATGTATGATCGCATATCTGCTCGTACCTCGCAGAGACACTACATACAATTATCCGTAGGGCAAATTAGAGAAAAATCGAATGTTAGATATAATAGGAGAATTACTTTTTTGGCGTGAAGATTATAAATTTTATAAACGGAGAAAAGCCAGACGTAAATTTGAGGCGGAAAATAATCTTCCGAAAAAGTTAATGGTTCATCCTGTATGGAAATTTTTCGGAATTTTTATAGGTTTTGTATTAATAACCAAAATAATAATTACTTATTTCTTCTTTTCAGATTTTGGAGAAAAAAAAACTTCCGAAAAAATAACTAAAATTGAACTGATTCTTGAAAAGGGAAAAAAATCATTTGGAATTTACCCTAAAAAACTGAATGAAATAATTAGAAATAATCCTTTAAGAAAAAACATTACAAATGATTATTGGAAAAATGAGTTCTTTTATGAACAAACTGAAAATGGACTTAATTACGTTCTTATCTCAAAAGGAAAAGACGGAATTTTAAAAACGGAAGACGATATTAACGGTAATAAAAACTTGCCCTAACATCGTATATAATTAATTGCGTGGCTTTTTTAGTCTAATAAGATATTTCTTTTAATCAACTTTTAAAAGTTGAACAAATCATTGATATAGGTTAAGAAAATATTTTTGGTCTGATAAGAAATTTCAATTTAAACCAACGCTGCAACTTCGTCAAAATTTATTCCGCCATAATTTCCAGAACTCATCAACAATAAAGCAGTATTTTCAAGGTTTTGAGAAAATAAGAATTCTTTAAATTCGGTTGGATTTGTATAAATAATCAAATCATCGCGCTTAAAAGCAGTTGCTATTTGTTGTTCAGTTACTTTTTCTAACTTCTTGATCTCAACAGCATGAGGAGAATAAAAAACAACTGCAGTATCTGCAGCATCTAATGCACCAACATATTCTTTTAAGAAATCGGCATTTAAACTACTGTATGTATGCAGTTCTAAACATGCCAATAAAGTTCTATCATTATACTGATTCTTCACAGCATTTGTAGTTGCCGTTACCTTTGAAGGCGAATGCGCAAAATCTTTAAACACAACTGTTGAATCATTTTGAGCAATTTTTTCTAAACGTTTACTTGCTCCTGAAAAAGTTACAATTGCTTCAAAAAAATCATCCTCATCAATTCCTATATGCTGACATATCCATTTTGCTCCTGCAAGGTTCTGTAAATTATGCTTTCCGAAAACTTCCAAAGGCAGTTTTCCGTCTGATGTATTTAAAAAAGTGATTCCGTTTTCAATATTGTATTCTGGAGTTTTATACGGATATTTTTTTATGTGATTTGTGCTTTCTTCAACAACATTTTTCACTTCAATGTCTTCTTCGTTATACACCATTATTCCGCCATTGATAAGAGAATCTGTAAAAATTCTAAACTGATCTACATAGTTTTCAAAAGTTGGAAAAACATTGATATGATCCCAAGCGATTCCGCTTAACAAAGCAATATTTGGCTTGTATAAATGAAACTTCGGCCGTCTATCTATAGGTGAAGAAAGATATTCATCACCTTCGAGGATAATAAACTCATTCTCTTCTGTCAAATGCACCATCATATCAAAACCTTCTAACTGAGCGCCAACCATATAATCAACTTCTTTTTCATGATAATGCAATACGTGCAAAATCATAGAAGTAATTGTAGTCTTGCCATGAGAACCACCAATAACAACTCTCGTTTTATCTTTAGATTGCTCATATAAAAATTCAGGGTATGAATAAATTTTAACGCCCAATTCTTGTGCTTTTTTTAACTCAGGATTGTCTTCTTTTGCATGCATTCCAAGAACGATAGCATCTAAATCTGAAGTGATTTTTTCTTCAAACCAACCAAACTCTTTTGGCAACAACTCTCTTGCTTCCAAGCGAGATTTTGAGGGCTCAAAAATAGCATCATCACTTCCAGAAATTTCATATCCTTTTGCATCCAATGCCATTGCTAAATTGTGCATCGCACTTCCTCCTATTGCTATAAAATGTATTTTCATGAGTTACTTCATTTATCCTACCACAAATTTAAGCAATCTAAACAATGCTGCAATTTTTTGAAGATTTAGTTTTACTTACTAGTTCATTAAACTGTCATTCCCTTGAAAAAAGGAATCCATAATTAAAATGAATGTGGATTCCGTATCAAGTACGGAATGACAAGAAATTAAATAATAACAATTCGTAATTCGCAACTATTAATTTTTCATTCTTAACTAATAATTAAATAGACTTCCCTAACTCAAAATACTACTTCCCTCATTCTTGTAAATTTTGGGTATAACTTTTGCTATCTTTACAGTATTAAAATAAGAATTATGCAAAAAACAATGCTATCATTTATATTACTGATGACTATATCTCAATTTTCTAACGCTCAAGACAAGTTTAATAATTATATTAAAGATTGGGAAAAAGTCTATGCTTTTGAATTAGAAGCATTGCCAAAATCGGCTTTGAATGAGGTAGAAAAAATCTATATAAAGTCTAAAAATGATAACAATACACCTCAACTAGTAAAATCGCTATTATACAAGTCTAAATTCGCTTTAACTCTCGAAGAAGATGCGCAATTAAAAATCATTAAAGGCATAAAAGCAGAAATTTCTCAAAGTAGTTATCCAGCAAAAAACATCTTAGAAAGTCTACTTGCTGATATTTATTGGCAATATTTTCAACAAAATAGATGGAAATTTTACAACCGAACGAAAACGGCTGAAAAAGTTGATACAACTGACTTTAGAACTTGGGATTTACAAACAATTTTTGAAGAAACACATACACACTTTCAGAATTCGTTATCAAACAGTTTGGAGTTACAACAAGTTGATTTAACTGCATATAATGATATTTTAAATTTACAAGTTGATTCAAAAAACTACAGACCATCATTATATGATTTTATTGCGCATAGAGCCATTGATTTTTATAGAAACGATGAACAAAGTTTAACACGACCATCTTATAAATTTGAAATAAGTGACATGAATTTATTAGGAACAAACAAGCATTTCATTTCGGCTGATGTTTCTACAAAAGATAGCCTTTCTCAGCAATTACATGCTTTAAAATTATATAGAAATTTAACGCTTTTCCATTTAAAAAATAGCAATCCAACTGCGCTGATTGATGTAACGTTAGATAGACTAGAGTTTATAAAATCTAAAGCTATTATTGATGCTAAAGATTCGCTGCATTTAAAGTCGCTTCAGCAATTAAAAGAAACACATAAAAATCATGAAGCATCTACAGAAATTGATTACCAAATTGCAAAACTTTATAACGAACAAGCAAATACATATAGACCAAATACAAACGATGAACATCGTTTTAAAAGAAAAGAAGCGTTAGAGGTTTGTAATAGAGCATTCGCAAGTTTTCCAGGAGCAAAAGGTGCAAAGAAGTGTGAAAGTCTAAAAACACAAATTCTACAAAAAAATATTGCCATTACTGCAGAAAAATTTATTCCAATTGATACACCTTCTCGCCTATTAATTGATTATAAAAATACAGAGAACTTATTCTTTAGCGCTTATAAAATCTCAAGAGGAGAACAAGAGAAATTTAACAAGATTCAAAATGATTCTGTTAGAGTTTCATTTATCAAAAAATTAGATGTAACCAAAAAATGGAATACATCTTTGCGCAACGAAAACGATTATCAACAACACAAGACAGAAGTGTTACTTCCACAATTACAACAAGGTCAATATTTGATTGTTGGCACTACAGAAAATGACAAACTAAAAGACGAGAAAACTCTTGCTTATACCTTTATACAAGTTACAAATCTGGTATTGATAGAAAATAATAGAAACGGAGAATACACCTATCAAGTTGTACACAGAAATAACGGGAAACCTATTGAAAACGCTAGTGTAAATCTTAAAAACTACAATACAGGAAAATACAACAAGCCAATCAATCGAAATTTCACAACCGATAAAAACGGACAGTTTTCTTTTAAAAGTAGTACTCGCCATAACAATGTTGTATCAACTGTAACTTACAAAGATGACAAAGCAATTTTTGGTAATTTTTATCTAAGAGAACTTAACAAAAACGAGCCGAATAGAGATGAAAAAATCACAATAAAACCTTTTATTTTTACTGATAGAAGTATTTACCGTCCAGGACAAACAGTTTATTTTAAAGCAATTGTGCTAAAAAAACAAGGTGAGAAATCTGAAGTGTTTACTGATGAGTTTGTTGAAGTTATATTATACGATGCCAACAATCAAGAAG
>CALIIP010000006.1 GCA_938018045.1 uncultured Flavobacteriaceae bacterium | reverse complement strand
TTAAGGTTTATGCCTCTTTTAATCAAGGCATCGTTTAACATCAATAAGATGTATACATTAATAATTAAATCTCGCTAAGCGAGTAAAATAATTATTCCTTATCTACCTTTATCCTTTCGAGAATATTCGAAAATTCAGCGTGGGAAAGAAATCATCCCTAAGAACTCGCAAATTAATAAATATTAATCGCTATTTAAAATCTTAACAAAACTATTTTATTCTTGATGATAAAATAAGAATCTCTAGTCGCTTCATTTCTCTTAATATAGCGTTCTTATCCATTTGCATCCAAGCAAAAACTTTCAGCATACTTATACCTAACAAAAACACTACAGACCCTAATCCCCATTTAATCAATTCATTGGTTAGATCAGTATTAAAAAATTGAACCAAACAATACACAAACAAACCAAAGAATATTAAAGTCATAATATTCATCATAAGCATAATCCATTTATTCTTGCCTTTAAAAATTCCAAGAACCATTTGCAAGATATTTTGCTCTTCTAGTTCATCATAAAACATTGCTTCTTCTTGTGTTAAAGTTTCTTTTATTAACTTGTCTATTTCTTCCATATTATTTTTCATAATTTCTAAGTTTTAATGTTATTTTTAATTTTTCTCTTGCATGAAACAATCTTGATTTTATTGTTCCTTTTGATGTTTTTAAGATTTCACTTATTTCATTTATAGAATAATCTTCTATGTAAAATAACTTTAGTACTGTTTGCTGATGAAGAGATAATGTTTTGAGAGTTTTGAGTACTAATATTTTTTTTTCTTCTTGATCATCAATTTTCTCATCAAAAACAGTGTTAGAATTCTCATTAGAATATTGTTTTAATCTAATCTTTTCTCGATTTTTTGCTTTTATAAAATCAATAGACTTTCTATTTACAATGCTTATTGCCCAACTTTTAAACTTTTTTGGCTCATGAAGTGTGTCTAGTTTATTTAGAATTACTGTCCAACTTTCTTGTGCAATATCTTTTGCAACATCGGCATCTTTAGTATACCAAAAAGCAAATCTACAGAATTCAATATGCCATCTCTTAACCAAAAGAGCAATTACTTTTTTATTTCCAGATTGATATTCAATAATTAAATTAGTATCAATACTATTTTCTGCGTTTTTCATAATAGATTACACAACATAGACGTACTTAAAACAAAAAGGTTCATTTAAAACGAAATTTTCATTAAATATAAATGAAATTTATATGCAAATATCTTGAAGTGATTGTTATTTTTGCCTAATGGCACGAAAGAAGAAAGTAAATCAGATTTTTGAAAATATTGAAGTAATTGATGCTGGAGCACGCGGAAAAACAGTTGCAAAAGCACCTGACGGAAGAGTTATTTTTCTAACAAATACTGTTCCTGGTGATGTTGTCGATATACGAACTGGGAAAAAGAGAAAAGCCTATTTCGAAGGAACTGCAATAAAATTTCATACCCTTTCTGACAAACGTACAGAACCAGTTTGTGAACATTTTGAGCATTGTGGCGGTTGTAAATGGCAACATATGGGTTATGAACATCAACTTTTTTACAAACAAAAAGAAGTTACTCAAAACCTAGTTAGAATAGGACATCTTGAATTGCCAGAAGTTACGCCAATTTTAGGTTGTGAAAAACAATATTTCTATCGAAATAAAATGGAGTTTTCTTTTTCAAGCAATCGTTGGTTGACTTATGAAGAAATAAATTCTGAAGAAGAAATAGATAGTAGAAATGCACTTGGTTTTCATATTGCTGGAATGTGGGATAAAATTTTGGACATCGAAAAATGTCATTTACAAGAAGATCCTTCTAATGAATTACGAAACTTTGTGAAAGATTTTTCTATCAAGAATGATATTCCGTTTTACAATCCAAGAGCACAAGAAGGTATGATGCGCACAATGATGCTTCGTATTTCTTCTACTGGTGAAATAATGATTGTATTTCAGTTTTTTGAAGAACATATTGAAAAACGTGAGTTATTACTGAACACATTAGCAGAGGAATTTCCACAGATTACATCACTTCAATATGTTATAAACTCTAAAGGAAATGATACCTTATACGATCAAGACATCATTCTATATAAAGGTCGTGATCATATTTTTGAAGAAATGGAAGGTTTGAAATTTAAAATCGGACCTAAATCTTTTTATCAAACCAATTCTACACAAGCATACGAATTGTATAAAATCACAAGAGATTTTGCTGGACTTTCTGGAAACGAACTCGTATATGATTTATATACTGGAACTGGAACTATTGCACAATTTGTTGCAAAAAAAGCCAAGAAAGTAATTGGTGTAGAATCTGTTCCAGAAGCAATTGCAGATGCTAAGATAAATGCACAATTAAACGATATAAATAACGTTGAATTCTTTGTAGGTGACATGAAAGATGTTTTCACTGCTGATTTTATCAAAAAACATGGGAAACCAGACGTTATTATTACAGATCCTCCAAGAGATGGAATGCACAAGAAAGTGGTTGCAGAAATTTTGAATATTGCTCCTGAAAAAATAGTGTATGTAAGTTGTAATTCTGCAACACAAGCAAGAGATTTATCATTGATGAAAGAGCAGTACAAAATTGTAAAAACACAAGCAGTTGACATGTTCCCACAAACACATCATGTTGAGAATGTTGTACTTTTAGAAAAACGGTAATAAGTGGATTTGTTTATGAGATTGCTTCGTACCTCGCAATGACGAACTTTAAGCAACAATTAAACTTTTAAACAGTTAAACGATTAAACTTTTATATTAAATGAAAAAATACATATTACCAATCATAGCAATTATAATACTTATCTCAAGTTGCGAAAAAGATGATATTTGTATTGATCCAGTAACACCACAATTGGTCATTCGTTTTTATGACGATGTAAATCCGACTGAATATAAATCTCGAACAAGTTTGTATGTTTGGGCTGAAGGAATGGATTCAATCTATGTAAATGTGTCAACAGATTCATTAGCATTGCCTTTAAACCCT
>CALIIP010000005.1 GCA_938018045.1 uncultured Flavobacteriaceae bacterium | reverse complement strand
GCAAAAATAATTCCTCATCTATTTTCTGCAGCAGCAAATGTTTTTGACGGATCTACAAAAATGGATGCAAATTTAGGTACAGAAATAGACTTAACTGTTGGTTATAAAATCTCTAAATCAATTTCTATAAATGCAGGATTTTCAAAAATGTTTGCAACCGATACTATGGAAATCTTAAAAGGAGGAGATAAGGACGAAAATAATTCGTGGTCTTGGATTCAATTTACTTTCAAGCCAAAATTATTGTCACACACGATAAAATAGTTTTTTTAGTTAATTGCTTCAAAGTTGGATTTGCTTAATTACGGGTTCAACTTTGATTTTTTGGTGCCTTATATAAAGGCACTGTAGAACATGCTTCGCCATACATTACAGATTTTGCAACTGGAACTAATTTTGAAACCAATTGCACGTAAGCCGTTTCCGGAATCTCTTTTTCAGAACATCCTTTTATGATGAGTAGTTTGTCTTTATATTCTGAAACTGATATTTCTGAAATAACATCCTGAAATAATAATGTTTCTAATTCTGATAAATTACCAACAATAGTTTTTTTTGCAAATGGTGCTAAACTTGTTGCAATTAACAAATAAGCCCAAGAAGGAATAATAGCATCAGACGAACAAGTAAGAGCTACAAAATCATCTTGGTATTGACTCCAATTGTGCTCATTAATAGACACTCTAAATTCTTTTTCTTTAAGAATTATCTCTTCAAAAAGCCATTCTTTTATATCTATAACAATACGATTCCCTTGAGGATAGTAATCTTCAAGGTCAATAGTAATTAATTTACTACTTGCTACTTTGTTTATAATATCTTTAGACATTTATAAAAATCCTAATTCTAATTTAGCTTCTTCACTCATCATATCTTGAGTCCAAGTTGGGTCAAAAGTAATTTCTACTTCTGCACCACGAACTTCTTCCAAGGTTTTTACCTTTTCCTCAACTTCAAGAGGTAAGGTTTCAGCAACAGGGCAATTTGGTGAAGTCAACGTCATTAAAATTTTAACATCATTTTCATCACTTATCATCACATCATAAATCAATCCTAATTCGTAAATATCAACTGGGATTTCTGGATCAAAAATTGTTTTGATTTTTTCTATAATTTTATCGCCTAATTCTTGTGCGTTTTCTTGTTCCATTTTCTTGTTTTTAATTTTTTAAACTATGATAATTTTGACTGATATGCCAAAGCATATAATTTTATTTTTTTAATCATCGATACCAATCCGTTTGCACGTGTTGGTGATAAATGTTCTTTTAAACCTATTTCGTTAATGAATTCTGTGTCAGCACTTAATATGTCTTTCGGTTCTTGGTTTGTAAAAACTCGCAACATTAAAGCAACAATCCCTTTTGTTAGAATCGCATCGCTATCGGCCGTAAAAAGCAATTTATCACCTTGAGTGTCAGCATGAATCCAAACTTTTGACTGACAGCCTTTTATTAAGTTTTCTTCCAATTTATGAGTATCAGTAATTAAAG
The DNA here is from genome assembly GCA_938018045.1 of uncultured Flavobacteriaceae bacterium. Classification (GTDB taxonomy): domain Bacteria; phylum Bacteroidota; class Bacteroidia; order Flavobacteriales; family Flavobacteriaceae; genus Urechidicola. The sequence goes on along the minus strand of CALIIP010000005.1, from coordinate 19,800 downwards.
GTAATGTTTTCCCTAATTCTATGATATATTCATAGCGTTCCATCCAATCATCAAACATCGAAAACTCATCAATAATTTCTTCTTGTATTTCTTTGATAGTCATTTTTTAAACTTATTTTTGCAAAGATAAGAAGAAGTTCGAAGACTAATGGTGGTTATTAAGAACTTTTCTAAATAATAAAGGAATGAGTAAATTATTGGCAGTTGGTACTGTAGCATTTGATGCTATTGAAACGCCTTTTGGTAAAACAGATAAAATTTTAGGTGGTTCTGGAACTTTTGTTGGTTTAGCAGCATCTCAATTTGGTGTAGAAACAGGAGTTGTTTCTGTAGTTGGTGGAGATTTTCCAAAATCATATTTAGATATGATGAATTCTAAAGGAATTGATACTTCAGGAATTGAAATTATCAAAGAAGGAAAAACTTTCTTTTGGAGTGGTAAATATCATAACGATATGAACTCTCGTGATACGTTGGTTACTGAATTAAATGTTTTAGAGAATTTTAAACCAGTTGTTCCTGAAAAATTTAAAGATGCACCAATTGTAATGTTAGGAAACTTGCATCCAATGACGCAAATGTCTGTTCTAGATCAAATGACTGAAAAACCAAAATTAGTAGTTTTAGATACTATGAATTTTTGGATGGATATCGCTTTAGATGATTTACACACCGTTTTAAAACGTGTAGATGTTATTACAATTAATGATGAAGAGGCGCGACAATTAAGTGGTGAATATTCGCTAGTAAACGCTGCAAAAAAGATTCATAAAATGGGTCCTAAGTACGTTGTGATAAAAAAAGGAGAACATGGAGCATTGTTATTCAATGACGGAAAAATGTTTTATGCACCAGCATTACCATTAGCAGAAGTTTTTGATCCAACAGGAGCAGGAGATACTTTTGCAGGAGGTTTTTGTGGATATCTAGCAAAGACAGAAGATGTATCGTTCGAAAATTTAAAGAACGCTATCATTTACGGTTCAAATTTAGCATCGTTTTGCGTAGAGAAGTTTGGTACACAACGAATGGAAAATCTTACAGCAGATGAAGTTAAAAGCCGCTTACAAGCTTTTAAAGAATTAACACAATTTGATATAGAATTATCTTAATATATAAATCCGCATTTTACTGCGGATTTTTTTATGCAACATTGTTATTCCAACGAAGGTAGGAATCACATAAAAAACAAATAGTACAAATGAGTGATGCAATTAAACACGAATGTGGAATCGCACTTTTAAGGCTTTTAAAACCGTTAGATTACTACAAGAAAAAATACGGAACATCATTTTACGGTATTAATAAAATGTACCTCTTGATGGAAAAGCAACACAATCGTGGGCAAGATGGCGCTGGTTTTGCTAGTGTAAAGTTTGATATGGATCCTGGACAACGTTATATAAGTCGAGTGCGTTCAAACCAACAACAACCAATTCAAGATATTTTTGCACAAATCAATGAACGCTTAAACAGTGTTCTTGAAAAAAATCCAGATAAAAAAGATGATGTACAATGGCAAAAAGAAAATATGCCATACTTGGGCGAATTATTCTTAGGCCATGTTCGTTATGGTACTTTTGGTAAAAACAGTTTGGAAAGTGTACACCCTTTTTTACGTCAAAACAATTGGAAACACAAGAATTTAATTGTTGCAGGGAACTTTAATTTGACCAATTCTAATCAAATTATGCAAGAATTGATTGAGTTAGGACAGCATCCAAAAGAAAATACCGATACAGTTACAGTCATGGAAAAAATTGGACATTTTCTAGATGACGAAACAGAAAAATTGTACCGAAAACAAAAGAAAAAAGGCGTAAGTAAGAAGGATGCTTCAGCAAAAATATCAGAAAAATTAAAAGTAGATAAAGTTTTAAAACGTGCTTCAAGAAATTGGGACGGTGGTTATGCAATGGCTGGTTTAATAGGCCATGGAGACGCATTTGTATTACGCGATCCTGCAGGAATAAGGCCTGCGTTTTATTATAAAGATGATGAGATTGTAGTTGTTGCTTCTGAGCGTCCTGTAATTCAAACTGTTTTTAATGTAGATATTGATAAAGTACAAGAATTAGAGCGAGGTCATGCTTTGATAGTAAAAAGAAATGGAGAAACGAGCGTAAAACCTGTGTTGGATCAGTTAGAAAAAAAGGCATGTTCTTTTGAACGAATTTATTTCTCCCGAGGAAGTGATGCCGATATCTATCAAGAAAGAAAAAATCTTGGAAAAAATGTATTTCCGCAAATTCTAAAACAGATAAACAATGATATTGAAAATGCAGTGTTTTCATATATTCCTAATACTGCTGAAACTTCATTTTTTGGAATGTTTGAAGCTGCCGAAGATTTTCTTAATCAGCAAAAAACAAAGATTTTATTAGATGGAAATCATGGTTTGTCTGCTGAGAAAGTTACTCAAATATTGTCTGTAAGAGCAAGAATGGAAAAAATCGCTGTAAAAGATGTAAAACTACGTACTTTTATTGCTGATGATAATTCGCGTGACGACTTGGTAGCACACGTTTATGACGTTACCTATGGTGTTGTAAAACCAACCGACAACCTTGTGATAATTGATGATAGTATTGTAAGAGGTACAACGCTGAAAAAGAGTATTATCAAGATTTTAGATAGATTAAATCCTAAAAAAATTGTAGTAGTTTCATCTGCACCACAAATTAGATATCCTGATTGTTATGGAATTGATATGGCAAAAATTGGAGATTTCATTGCTTTTAAAGCTACAATTGAATTGCTAAAAGAAAATAATAAAGGTCAAATTATTGATGATGTTTATCAGAAATGTAAAACTCAAAAAGATTTAAGTGATGGTGAAATACAAAATTTTGTAAAAGAAATATACGCTCCATTTAGTGACCAAGAAATTTCTGATAAGATTGCTCAGATGCTTAAAACTGAAAACATAAAAAGTGATATTGAAGTAATTTATCAAACAGTTGATAATCTGCATAAAGCCTGTCCAGACCATCTTGGTGATTGGTATTTCACTGGTGATTATCCAACTGCTGGAGGTAATAGAGTTGTAAATGCTGCTTATATCAATTTTTATGAAGGTGTAAGCGGAAGGGCTTATTAATTAGAAATATATGATAAAATTAGACATAGTAAGTGCATTAGACACCTTTAAAACTTTATTTATTGCAGGTTTAGCACTTGCAATAGTAATTGCTATGATTATAAAAATTGTAAAAAAACGCAGGTATTAAAAAATGCTTAACCAACAAAAAACCCAAAGCAGTGCTTTGGGTTTTTTTATTTTATAAAAAGTAAATTTTACTTCGCTTCTGCGTAACGTCTTTCAACCTCGTTCCAATTGATAACATTAAAAAATGCTTGAACGTAATCTGGACGACGATTTTGGTAGTTTAAATAGTATGCGTGTTCCCAAACATCCAATCCTAAAATTGGTACTCCACCACAACCGTTTGGCATTAATGGATTGTCTTGATTTGGAGTAGAACAAACTTCTACCTTTCCTCCTTTATGCACACATAACCAAGCCCAACCAGAACCAAAACGAGTTCCAGCAGCATTTGCAAAAGCATCTTTAAAAGCGTCTACAGTTCCAAATTCTGCTTCAATAGCATCTTTTAAATCTCCAGATAAATATCCTTTTCCTTCAGGATTCATAACGCTCCAAAACAAAGAGTGGTTGTAAAAACCTCCTCCATTATTTCTAACAGCACCATTATCCATATCAAGATTTGTAAGAATATCTTCGATAGATTTTCCTTCAAGATCTGTTCCTGCAACTGCAGCATTTAATTTAGTTGTATATCCGTTATGATGCTTTGTATGATGTATTTCCATCGTTCTTGCATCTATATTTGGTTCTAACGCATCGTAAGCGTATCCTAATTTTGGTAATTCAAAAGCCATAATTATATATTTTTAGTATTATTAAACAAAATTCTTGCTCAAAGGTAAGGAACAAATTTCACTCTTGGAAATTGATTGTGTTTATGAGAGTATTGAAGAATACTATAACTTAATATTTTGCGTCTTCTGGATATTTTGCCATAAACCTTTTTGCATCATCTATCATGTTTTTACTTCCGCAGAAAAAAGGCACACGCTGATGTAGTTCTGTTGGATTTATTTCCATAATTCTCATATAACCATCAGATGCATATCCGTTTGCTTGCTCAGCAAGAAAAGCCATTGGATTACATTCATATAACAAACGTAGTTTTCCTTTTGGGGCTTTTGAACTTGTAGGATAGATATAAATTCCGCCTTTAATCATATTTCTATGAAAATCAGAAACTAAAGAACCAATATAACGAGAAGTATAAGGGCGGTTATCTTCTTCTGCCTGACAATATTTAAGATAATCTTTTACTCCTTGAGGAAAATGCACATAATTTCCTTCGTTGATAGAATAGATGTCTCCATCTTCTGGAAACTCCATATCAGGATGTGAAAGATAAAATGTTCCTATTGCTGGATTCAATGTGAAACCATTTACACCATGACCTGTTGTAAAAACAATCATTGTTGATGTACCATAAACAATATATCCTGCAGCAACTTGTTCTGTTCCTTTTTGCAAGAAATCTTCCATTTGAACAGGAGTTCCTATAGGAGTTACTCTTCTATAAACAGAAAAAATAGTACCTACAGATACATTTACATCAACATTTGAAGAGCCGTCTAAAGGGTCTATAAGTACAACGTATTTGTTGTCATTTTTCCCATTACTACTTTTTATTTCAACAAAATGATCTTCCTCTTCACTTGCAACACCACAAACAATTTGACGGTTAGTCATTGTCTGCATAAAAATGTCATTTGCGTATACGTCTAACTTCTGTTGTGCTTCGCCCTGAATATTTGTTTCTCCAGCAGCACCTAAAATATCTACTAATCCAGCCTTATTTACCTCATGATTTACTACTTTTGCTGCTAAACGAATTGAATTAATAAGCCGAGAAAGTTCTCCAGAAGAATATTTAAAGTGTTCTTGATTACTGATTATAAATTCTCCAAGTGTTGAGTTTTTTTTAGTCATAACATTTTTAAACTGTAGATTACAAATATCGGGTTTTTAAATTCATTAATCATACGAATAGAGATGAATTTCACAATTAGAAAAGGAAACATAAAAGATGCTTCAGCAATTTTAGGATTGATAAATGAATTAGCATTATTTGAAAAAGAACCAGAAGCAGTACTCGTAAATGTTGAAGATATTAAACGTGATGGATTTGGGGAAAACCCTCTATTTCAGACTTTAATTGCAGAAAAAGAAGGTGAAATTGTTGGAATGGCACTTTATTACTATCGATTTTCAACTTGGAAAGGAAAAACAATTCATTTAGAAGATTTGATTGTAAAACAAGCAATGAGAGGTCAAAATATTGGAAGTGAATTATACAATACTCTGCTCCAACAAGCATATGATGAAAAAGTCCGTAGAGTTGAATGGGTAGTTCTTGATTGGAATACTCCTGCACGCAATTTTTATATAAAATCAGGAGCAAAAATTTTAGACGGTTGGGAGACTGTTCAGATGGATGAAGAAGGGTTGAAAAACTTTATTGAAAAAAATAAATAAATTGAAAATATTCAAATTTGGTGGAGCGTCTGTTAAAGATGCAGATGGAGTTAAAAACCTTCTGAAGGTTTTAAAGCACGAAGGTTTAAAGAACACTGTTGTTGTTGTTTCTGCAATGGGAAAAATGACCAATGCATTTGAAAAAATTGTTGACGCTTATTTCTACAAAAAAATTGCTGTTTCCGATGCAATTTTACATGTTAGAAATTACCATTTAGCAATTATCACAGACTTATCTTTTGATGAAAACGATGTTATTTTCTTTGATTTTGAGCAGATTTTTGCTCAATTAAGTGGTTTTTTAACCAAAAACACCTCAAAAGACTATAATTACATTTATGACCAAACCGTAAGTTTTGGTGAATTGTTATCTACTAAAATAGTAAGTGCATATCTGACAAAAGATGGTGTAAAAAACAATTGGATTGACGTAAGAGAACAAATAAGAACTAATGATTTTTATAGAAACGCACAAGTTGATTGGATAGAAACTACGAAACGAATTTCTTCAAATATTGATGCTTCAAAACTCACAATAACACAAGGATTTTTGGGTGGAAATAAAGAAAACACTACAACTCTTGGAAGAGAAGGTTCTGATTATACAGCTGCTATTTTTGCACACTGTTTAAATGCAGAAAGTGTTACTATTTGGAAAGATGTAATTGGTGTTTTAAATGCTGACCCTCGCTCTTTTGAAGAAGCTAAACTTTTAGAACAAATATCATATAAAGAAGCAATTGAAATGGCTTTTTATGGCGCTTCGGTAATACATCCAAAGACACTAAAACCATTAGAAAACAAACTTATTCCCTTATATGTTCGTTCTTTTATTGATTTAGATAATTTAGGAACATCTGTAAAAAAAGGAGTTGATTTATATCCAAAAACTCCTTGTTTTATTTTAAAAAAGAAGCAAATATTGGTTTCAATTTCTGCACTCGATTTCTCTTTTATGGTCGAACATAATTTGAGAGATATTTTCAATTACCTACACGATCATAAATTAAAAGTGAATTTAATTCAAAATTCGGCATTGAGTTTCACTGTTTGTATTGAAGATTTGTATGGAAACTTTGATGCTTTCTATAATAATATCGAGTCTAATTATAAAGTGTCTTTCAATAGAGGTGTAACTTTATTTACTGTTAGGCATTTTGATGAAATTTCTGTTTCAAAAATAGAAAAAAGTCATACTGTTTTGTTAAAACAAACGAGCAGAGAAACTATTCAATTTGTAGTTGAGTAGATTTTGTACATTTGTTTGTCTAAAAATTTAAAATTTAATGGGTTTAGTAACCGCAAAAGAAGTCGCAAGAGTAATAAATCTAGATAAATATGGATTTATTGGTACTTTTTTTGGTTGGATATTGATGAAAATTCTACGAATTTCTACTCTTAATAAAATTTACAATAAACATAAACATTTATCAGATTTAGAATTTTTTGATGCGCTTTTAGATGATTTACAAATTCAATTTGAAATTCCTGAAGAAGACTTAAATAGAATTCCAAAAGATGGCGCATTTATAACAATTTCTAATCATCCGCTTGGCGGAATTGACGGAATCTTACTGTTAAAATTACTTGTCAAGAAACGTCCTGACTATCGCATAATTGCCAATTTTTTATTGCACAGAATCGAACCGATGAAACCATATATTATGGCAGTAAATCCTTTTGAAAAAAGGAAAGATGCAAAGTCAAGTATTGCAGGAGTTAAAGAAGCGTTATTACATTTGAAAGAAGATAAGCCTTTGGGAATTTTTCCTGCAGGAGAAGTATCAACCTATAAAGACGGAAAATTATTGGTCGATAAACCTTGGGAAGAAGGCGCTATAAAACTTATTAAAAAAGCAAATGTTCCTATTATTCCTATTTACTTTCATGCAAAAAATAGCAAGTTGTTTTATTTTTTATCAAAATTTAATGACACGTTTAGAACTGCGAAATTACCTTCAGAATTACTTTCTCAAAAAATGCGTGTTATAAAAGTAAGAGTTGGAAAGCCGATTTCTGTTAAAGATCAAAACCAATATGAAAGTATTGAAGATTTTCAGGAGTTTTTACGTAAGAAAACGTATATGTTGGCAAATCCTTTTGAGAAAAAATCCATTTCTATTTCTGATGCTGCATCTGCATTGAAACTTCCTAAAGGACCAAAAGAAATTGTATCGCAAGGAGATACTTCAAAAATGACAAAAGAAGTAGCGGAACTCCGTGAAAATGGAGATAGGATGATGGAAAGTAAGAATTATGAAGTCTTTTTTGCAAGTGCTGATAAGATTCCTAACATACTTCAAGAAATTGGGAGACTAAGAGAAATAACCTTTAGAGATGTTGGTGAGGGAACTAATAAATCTATCGATTTAGATAGTTTTGATCAGCATTATCATCACTTATTCTTGTGGGATTCGCAAAAGAATAAAATTGTTGGCGCTTATAGAATGGGACTTGGAGTTGATATTTATAAAGAGCTAGGAATAGAAGGGTTTTATGTGCAAACTCTTTTTAAATTTGAGCCTGAATTGTATGAGCGAATGAGTAAAACGATTGATATTGGTCGTGCATTTATCGTAAAAGAATACCAACAAAAACCAATGCCTTTATTTTTCCTTTGGAAAGGAATTGTGCATGTAACCTTGCGTTATCCTGAGCATAAGTATTTAACTGGAGGTGTAAGTATTTCCAATCAATTTTCAAATTTCTCAAAATCGTTGATGATTGAGTTTATGAAATCACACTATTACGATCCATATATTGCGCAATATATTCATCCGAAAAAGGAATATAAAGTAAAATTAAAAGATGCTGATAAGGACTTTATTTTCGATGCTACGCAAGCAGATTTAAATAAATTTGACCGAGTTATTGATGAATTAGAGCCTGGAAATCTTCGCATGCCTGTTCTTATCAAAAAATACATCAAACAAAATGCAAAATTAGTTGCTTTTAATGTAGATCCGAAGTTTAATGATGCCATTGACGGACTCATATTTCTTCGCATTTCTGATATTCCAGAAAGCACTGTAAGACCAGTAATGGAGGAATTTCAGGCAGAATTAGAGCGTATTGCAGAAGAAAATTCTAAATAGTTAATTAACAACATCCACTTTCTGGAGTGCAAGAAGAATCGTCAGAAATAACGGCTTCATTTTGCGGTATCCCACACAAATCCTTTGCTTTACAATCTGTTTTTTCTACTGCCAATTTTATTATAAGATTGTTGTTCTTGACTTTAAAATCATCAACAAATAATTGTGCTGTATGGAAAGTTGCGTTACTATATTCAAACTTAACTTCAGCATCTAGAATATAAGGTTTTTTAGTCCCTACCAATTTTAAGATTGATTGTGCTTTTGCAACAGTCATAAATTCCGTTTTACCAAAATCTTCTGGACTTTCCCAGAGTTGGATAATCGTTTCTTTCCAAGCATCTGTCTGCGCTCCACAATCTACCGAATCTATCGTGATATGTTTTACTTCTGTTATGTGATAGTTTGCGCCAACCAATTGGTTTGTTGCGTATTCAAACAGTAATGATTTGGTTTTATTTTCTTCTAATATTGTAAATAATTCTTGTGTTTTCATGTTTGTGATTTATCTTATCGCAATATTACGATGATTAATTTAAATTTTTTTAGCAACAATTAAATTTAGTTTTATTAAAAAAAGAATTAAATAGTTCTTGAAATTCTTGAAATTTTTTTATGTTAATACAATAACAAATACTCTTTCCTTTAAAATTACCCTTTAGCAATCCTGCTTTATTAATAACCTGCAAGTGTTGAGAAATAGTTGGCTGAGATAAACCAATTTCGTCAACAATATCGCTACAAATACAGTCTTTTTGTTTACTGATGTATTCCAAAATAGCAACTCTTGCAGGATGCGCAAAAACTTTTGCTACAAGTGCGATGTCGTTTAACCTTTTTGAATGTATTTGAAGTTTTGATGCTCCCATTATTGTGTTACTTTAATAATTTGATATTGCAATATTACGATTATATATTGAATAAAAAAACTCAATTAACAAATAACTGAGTTTTTACTGTATTAGAACCAACTTCGTTGGTTATTTTGATATGTTTCTATAAACTCTTCATCAGATTTAGTTAAATAAATAATACCCTCTATAAGTCCAATTAAACCCAAAAAAACCACAACTTACAAAAGAAATTACTAATTGTATGATTCCTTCTTTTGTGTAACCAAGAATAAATTTGTGAATTCCAAAAGAACCTAAAACTATTCCTAGAACTCCAGCAATAATTCTTTTACTTTCTTGATTTGTGTTATTTGAATTTTGAACATTCCCATTCTCATTAATTACTTCCATATACTATAACTGATTTTATAATTTCAAACAAACTTAATCAAAAGCTTTATCAATTGGCTCCCAAAGTTCAATTTTATTTCCATCGTTATCTAGAATCCAACCGAATTTTCCGTAGTCATATTCTTGCATTTCGCCAACGATTGTTACTCCTTCATTTTTTAAAACATTAAGTAATTTAACCAAGTTTTCTACACGATAATTGAACATGAAATCTTTTTTTGAAGGGCCGAAATAATCAGTATCATCTTTAAAAGGACTCCATTGAGTCGAACATTTATTTCCGTCTTTGTCTTTCCACCAAAAGGTACAACCCCAATCATCGGTGTCAAAACCTAGGTGTTTTTTGTACCAATCTTTACTCTCTTTTGGATCTGTTGCTTTAAAAAACAGTCCGCCAATTCCTGTAACTCTATTTTTCATAATGTAGTTTGATTTTATCAACAATCGTTTGTGCTAATTTAATTTTTGATACATCTGTCCAACCTGCAACATGCGGAGAAAGTAATACATTATCTGCATTAATTAAATATTCGAAAGCCTCTGGCAATTTATCATTCTCAAAAAGATTTTCAAAAGATGTTTTTTCGTATTCGAGCACATCTAATCCTGCTCCTAAAATCTTACCGTTTTTCAATGCTTCTACTAAGTCTGAAGTAACTACTGCAGTTCCTCGAGCAGTATTTATTAGCCAAAAATGCTTGTTAAAACTATTGATTAGACGTGTGTTAACCATTTTATGAGACATGTGATTAAAAGGTGTGTGAATGCTCAAAACATCTGCTTTCTCTTGTAATTCTTTCAACGAAACTTGCTTACAATTTTCATCTCCAACACTTTCTTTTATATCATAGCAAATCACTTCAACATCAAACCCTCTTAACTTCTTGGCAAATGCTTTTCCCATATTTCCGTAGCCTATAAGTCCAACAGTTTTGCCATCTAGTTCAACGCCACGATTGTCTTCTCGAAGCCATTTCCCTTTTCTGATTTCTCTAGCTGCTTTGTTCAATTTATTAAACAATGAAAGTAACATTCCTAATGCATGTTCGCCAACTGCATTTCTATTTCCTTCAGGAGCAGAAATTAATTTAATATTTTTACTTTCAGCATATTCACAATCTATGCTTTCAAGTCCTGCACCAACACGTGCAATAAATTTTAGGCTTCTTGCAGCATCGATAAATTTTTTGTCAATTTTAAATCTACTACGTATTACGATGCCATCATAAAGGTGAATTTTTTCTTCAATTTCTGATTTTGAAGATGTAAAATCCTCATCATTCGTATATCCTAAATCATTGAGTTGATTTATTAATAATCGATGATTATTGTCTATATGAAGAATTTTCAAAATTAATATTGTTCTTTATCGCTCGGAAAGTCACCACTTTTTACATCATCTATATAGCTTTCAAAAGCAGTGCTCATTTCATCATACATGTTTAAATACCTACGTAAAAAACGAGGATTAAACTCATGTGTCATTCCAAGCATATCGTGAGTAACCAAAACCTGACCATCAACTCCATTTCCAGCACCTATTCCTATAACAGGAATCGATATAGCTTCTGCAACTTTCTTTGCCAATTTTGCTGGAACTTTTTCCAAAACAACCGCAAAACAACCAATTTTTTCTAACATTAGAGCGTCTTCCATAAGTTGATCTGCCTCTTCCTCTTCTTTCGCTCTTACTGTGTACGTACCAAATTTATAGATTGATTGAGGAGTTAAGCCAAGATGTCCCATTACCGGAATTCCTGCATTTAGAATACGCTTAATAGATTCTTTTACCTCTCTTCCTCCTTCTAGTTTTATCGAATGCCCTCCACTCTCTTTCATGATTCTAATCGCAGAGCGCAACGCTTCTTTTGGATCAGATTGATAACTACCAAAAGGTAAATCTACCACAACCAAACAACGCTCAATTGCTCTAACAACAGAACTTGCGTGGTAAATCATTTGATCTAAAGTAATAGGTAATGTTGTTTCGTGACCAGCCATTACGTTAGAGGCAGAATCTCCTACAAGTAATACATCTACTCCTGAACTATCCAAGATTTTAGCCATTGTATAATCATAGGCTGTTAGCATAGATATTTTTTCGCCGTTTCTTTTCATATCAACTAATGATTTTACTGTAACGCGCTTATATTCTTTTTTTGCAACTGACATTTTAGTTTGTTTTAGAATGTAAAAATAGTGAAAATTTTAATTGTTATGCTTTTTATAATGCGTTCGATTTCTAAGTGTTAGGTTCACCAAATTTTTATATCTTCGCCCTGATATTATATAAATGGCCGAAACTACAAAGCATATATTAGTTCCAGAAAAATGGGTTCAATCTTATTCAGATTACCTATATAATTACACGATAACTCGTGTAAACAATCATGATTTAGCTAAAGATTTGGTTCAAGAAACTTTTTTTGCTGGTCTCAAATCAATGAAGAATTTTCAAGGGAAAGCAAGTGAACGTACTTGGCTGATATCTATCTTAAAAAGAAAAATCATTGATCATTATAGAAAAATAAATTCCAAAAAAGGGAAAGCAGAAGTTCGTATGAATTTTTACAACGATGGTGAAAGAGAAGGAGAATGGATTGAAGAGCGTGTTCCTAATTCTTGGTCTTCTGATACTGATAAAGATATTGAAAATAAGGAATTAAAGTCTACATTAGAAAAATGCATTGATAACTTGCCAGAAAAATACAGTATGGTTTTTAGAATGAAAACTATTCAAGGTTTTGAAACTGAAGAAATCTGTAAGGAATTAGATATAACTCCGTCAAATTTATGGGTTATCATCCATAGAGCAAGAACTCAGTTAAGAAAATGTATGGAAGATAATTGGTTTAATAATTAAAATAAAAATGAGTAAATTTTTTATTTCTTGTGATGAAGCAACAACTATATGTGATAAGAATCAATATGGTGAAGCGACGTTGTTTGATAAAGTGAAATTAAGTTTTCATTTTATGAGATGTAAAGTTTGTAAAGTGTACACAAAACATAATAATTTGTTGTCCAAAATATTTGGAAACTATGCAAAAGATCATTGTCAAAAACAACATTGTTTATCGAATGATGATAAAGAAAAAATTGAAATAGAAGTCAGTAAAAAATTGAAATAAGATATAAAAGGAACTCCATTTGAGTTCCTTTTTTTATACTTTTGAACTTCAAATATATTCTTAACTATGGATTTTCTGTCAGAAAAAATTGATCATTACGTTACAAGCCATTCAGAAGACGAACCTCAACTATTACAAGAGTTAAATCATGAAACTTGGCAAAAAATAATGGTTCCTAGAATGTTGAGTGGTCATTTTCAAGGACGAGTTCTCTCGATGATTTCAAAATTAGTAAACCCTAAAAATATTCTTGAAATTGGTACATATACAGGATATTCTGCTCTTTGTATGGCCGAAGGAATGCAAAAAAATGGCACACTTCATACAATTGATAAAAACGAAGAATTACTAGATTTTCAAAAAAAATATTTTGACAAATCACCTTTCAAAGATCAAATAAAACAACACATTGGACAAGCGCTTGATGTTATTTCAAAACTTGACGAAAAGTTTGATTTGGTATTTATAGATGCTGACAAAAGCAATTATTCAAATTATTTTCATGCAATTATCGATAAAATGAATAAAGGAGGCGTAATTCTTTCTGATAATGTTTTGTGGAGCGGAAAAGTAATAGAAGAAATTCAGCCAAAAGATGTTGACACTCCTGCGCTTATTGAATACAACAAACTTTTAAAAAATGATGTAAGAGTTGAAACGGTTTTATTACCAATTCGTGATGGATTGACTATTTCAAGAGTTCTTTAAAAACCTCTCTTAATTGGTCCTGTAATATCGTCAATATCGTCTTTAACTTTATTAACTCCTTCTTTAAGGTCTTTAGTGAAATCGGTATCTAACCCTTGCTTTGTAGCACTATCTTTTATTTCTCTTTTGATATCATTCGTTGCATCTTTTACCTGACGAATTGTTTTACCAAGTCCGCGAGCAATCTCTGGAATTTTATCGGCACCAAAAAGCATCACAACAATAAGCATGACAACAACTATTTCTGGTCCGCTAATAAATAAAAAAGGCATTAGTGTAAACATTGTTGCAAAGATACTTAATTTTTCGATTGTCTATCATACATTACGATACTTCCTGCAACAGAAACATTTAGACTCTCAATAGATTTGAATTTTACTAGATGATGAGACTTTTCCATCGCTTTTTTCGAAAGTCCGTTGTCTTCTGCTCCAAGTAGATAAACACACCTTCTTGGATGCTCAAAAGTTTCTAATTGAACTGCTCTTTCATCCAATTCAACACCAACAAGCATGGCGCTTTTAGGTAAGTGCTTGTAAAAGTCTTCGAAAGTCTCATAATGAAAATATGGCATTGCTCCGACTGCTTTTCTTGTGTCGCTTGCTTGATTTGCATAGCGATTGCCAATCGTAAAAATAAAACTTGCTCCAAGATTTTGAGCAGAACGCCAAAGAACACCCAAATTTTCTGGAGTTTTTCCGTTCTGAATTCCTATTCCAAAAAAACCTTGTTCTAAATTGTTAATCATAACTACTTCTTAGTTAGCATTCGCTTTATTTCATTCAACTTCATCAAGGCTTCGATAGGAGTTAAGGTGTCAATATTGGTTGAAAGAATTTCTTCTTTTACATCTTCCAGAAGTGGGTCATCTAACTTAAAGAAACTCAATTGCACATCTTCTTCTTGCGCTTGTTTCAGTTTGTTTTTTATATCTTCAGATGAATGACTTTTCTCTAATTTCTTCAACATTTTATTTGCCTTATGAATAACCGTCGAAGGCATTCCTGCCAATTTTGCTACGTGAATTCCAAAACTGTGCTCGCTTCCTCCTGAAACTAATTTTCTCAAGAAAATAACATTGTCTTTTAATTCTTTAACCGAAACGTTGAAGTTTTTGATGCGCTCAAAAGTTTCTGTCATATCATTCAGTTCGTGATAATGCGTCGCAAATAATGTCTTTGCTTTTGTAGGGTGCTCATGTAAATATTCGGCAATTGCCCAAGCTATCGAAATACCATCATACGTACTTGTACCACGGCCAATTTCATCTAATAAAATCAAACTTCTATCAGATAGATTATTCAAAATACTCGAAGTTTCATTCATTTCAACCATAAAAGTTGATTCGCCCATCGAAATATTATCACTTGCACCAACACGTGTAAAAATCTTATCTACAACTCCAATTTTAGCGTTTTGTGCAGGAACATAACTTCCCATTTGTGCCAACAAAACAATCAATGCAGTCTGACGTAAAATGGCTGATTTACCACTCATATTTGGTCCTGTAATCATGATTATTTGTTGCTGATTTCTATTCAACACAACATCATTTGCAATGTATTCTTCACCAATTGGTAACTGCTTTTCAATCACTGGATGACGACCATTTTTAATGTCAAGATCTGTGCTTTCATCCATAATTGGACGCACATAATTGTTCGTTTTAGCCGTTTTAGCAAACGAGCAAAGGCAATCTAATTGTGCAATTAATTGCGCATTTTTTTGAACAGGTCTTATGAATCTCAACAAGAAAACAACCAAATCATTAAAAATTTGATGTTCTAAATGACTAATTTTATCTTCGGCACTTAAAATTTTCGTTTCGTATTCTTTTAATTCTTCGGTAATGTAGCGCTCAGCATTTACAAGTGTTTGCTTACGTGTCCATTCTTCAGGAACTTTGTCCTTATGTGTATTTCTTACCTCAATATAATAGCCGAAAACATTGTTAAACGCAATTTTTAAAGAACTGATTCCTGTACGCTCAATTTCTCGCTTTACCATTGCATCAAGATATTGCTTTCCTGATGTTGAGATAGCGCGTAATTCGTCCAATTCTTCTGAAACTCCGTTTGCAATCGCATTTCCTTTATTGATGTTTACTGGAGCATTTTCAAACAGTGTTTCGGTTATTTTCGCAATCAATGATTGGCAATCATCTAATCCTTTTCCGAGGTTTTGTAAGAACGTATTTTTACTTTTTTCTGCAGATGTTTTTATCGGAAATATTGCTTGCAAGGAATCTTTAAGCAATACTATTTCTTTCGGACTTATTTTTCCTGTCGCAACCTTAGAAATCAAGCGTTCAATATCACTTATTTGCTTAATTTGATACGTTGCAATTTCAAAGAAATCATCAGTGTCAATCAAATACTTTACTATTTCTTGACGTTCTTTTATCTGCTCAATATTCTTTAATGGTAATGCTAACCAACGCTTTAATAAGCGTCCTCCCATTGGTGAGATTGTTTGATCAATTACGTCTAAAAGTGTAACTGCTTCAACAGAATTTGGATTGTACAATTCTAAATTCCGAATTGTAAAACGATCCATCCAAACATAATCATCTTCTGCAATTCTATTGATAGATGCAATATGCTCTAACTTGTTATGTTGTGTTTCAGATAGATAATATAAAACGGCTCCTGAAGCGATAATTCCTTCTGATAAATCATCAATTCCAAAACCTTTTAATGACTTAATTTTAAAATGATTGGTGAGACTTTCTTCGGCATAATCTGTTTGAAAAACCCAATCATCAAGATAAAAGTTATTAAAGCGTTCTCCGAAAACCTCAACAAATTTTATTTTGTTTTTTTTCTGAACCAAGACTTCACTTGGACTAAAATTTTGCAACAATTTATCGATATATTCACTATCGCCTTGCGCAGTTAAAAATTCTCCAGTAGAAACATCTAAAAAAGAAATACCTATGTTTTTTTTACCAAAATGAATGGCTGCTAAAAAGTTATTGGTTTTGGCTTGTAAAACTTCGTCGTTTAAAGAAACTCCTGGAGTTATTAATTCTGTAACTCCACGTTTTACAATGGTTTTAGTCATTTTCGGATCTTCGAGTTGGTCGCAAATAGCAACTCTACATCCAGCTTTTACCAACTTTGGTAAATAGGTGTTTAATGAATGGTGTGGAAAACCTGCAAGCGCAGTTTCGGTCTCACTTCCTGCGCCTCTTTTGGTCAACACAATCCCAACAATTTTGGCGCATTTTACTGCATCTTCACCAAAAGTTTCATAAAAATCTCCAACTCTAAAAAGCAACATTGCATCAGGATATTTCGCCTTAATCGCATTGTATTGCTTCATTAATGGTGTGACTCTTTTTGCTTTCGCCAAAGTTTTAATTTGTTTTTAAATGAATTGCTAATTTATGGTTTTTTGCGGAAATAAAAGTGAAGAAAACTATTCGTTTTTATCTCGCATTTTATCTAAATTTTCTTTGGTAAGCATATAATCTTTTACATCTTTATCTTTCCAGCGATGGTAAGAAAATAATGGGAAAACAATAAAGAAAATTCCCATGACTCCAAAGCCAATAAATTGATGTTTATAGTCACTTTCAAATAAATATCCGAAAATGATACTTCCGAAAGAAACAATTGTAAAAAATATAATTATATACTTCATTTTACTGTTTTTTAACTCGTAATTTCTATTTGTTTATTGTAATTCAATTTTTTTCCTAAATTCTAAAATTTGCTTTAAAATTTTGGATTGTAACATTGCATAAAGATATTAAAAATTAGTTCTATTTTTATCACATGAAAAAACAAATTAAAAGTATTGTTGAAATAAATGATAATAGGAGAAGTAGATTGTTCTCTTTTTTCATTCAAATTTTAATTCTAATATCAATTATTACTTTTTCTATTGAAACAATTCCTGATTTAGAACCTCAAACAAGAGCAGTCTTACAATCTATAGAATTGTTTAGTGTCATTATTTTTACGATTGAATATTTTTTACGGATTTATGTTGCCGATAGCAAGCCGAAATTTATTTTTAGTTTCTTTGGAATTATAGATTTTTTAGCAATTCTACCTTTTTATATTTCTTTTGGAATAGATTTACGTTCATTAAGAGCATTGCGTTTCCTAAGAATATTTAGAGTTTTAAAGTTGGTTCGATATAATAGAGCATTAAGACATTTTACAAAAGCAATAAAGTCGGCAAAAGAAGAAATTTTATTGTTTATGCTTGTTACTTTAATACTGATTTATTTTTCTGCAGTTGGAATCTATTATTTTGAAAATCAAGCGCAACCTGAACATTTTTCGTCTATATTTGATAGTCTTTGGTGGTCTATTGTAACTCTAACAACTGTAGGCTATGGCGATGTATATCCAATAACAGTTGGCGGAAGAGTTTTTACTTTTTTTATTTTGATGATTGGTTTGGGGATAGTTGCAATACCAACTGGAATTATTTCTTCTGCGCTCACAAAGTCCGTTGAAAAGAAAGAGAGTGAAGAAAATGAAGCTTAGATTAAATCTTTCATCAGTAATTCTAAGTCTTCGAGGTATATTTCTCGTAAAGCCTCTACATAGCCTCTATTATTATAATATCCATTATTGAAATCTTTAATCGCAGATACTGTTAATAATTTTGCCTCAGATGTTTTTCCTTTACTCTTATAAATTAGCGCTTTATAATACTTTGCATCCGCATAAAAATCTTCCGAATATTTCAAAAGGGTATTGAAATTTAAAAGGGCTTTTTCACTATTTCCATTTTCATAATGAGCAATTCCTCTATATAAAAAAGCAGTTAACTCAACCCATTCTTCACCTGCTTCTTGTGTTTCTAATTCAATATATTTATCAAAATAAGAAATGGAATTTTCATAATCCTTCAAGCCTAAATATGCTATTCCGCGCCAATAATCAACACTTTGACCTTGAGGTCTATCAATAAAATTGGGTGTTAAAACATCAGACGCATCAAAATCTGCTATTGCTTTTTTATAGTCTCTATAAAACCATAAATATAAATAACCTCGCCAAGGAATTCTATTTACCGAATCTAATAAAACTGCCTTGTCATATTGAGGTTTCCATTTATGAGGCATTCCGCGTTTAAGATACGCAACAGAAAGTTCGTAAACTGCTTGCTCGTATGTTGAATCTATTTGAGTAGCATGATAAATTCCACTTACACTTCTTGCAGATCCTTGCGGAAAGAATATCGCATTTTTATACGTTTTCTTGGCTAGTTCTCTTCGTTCTTCTGCGTTTAAATTATCTACATCACTACTATTGTTACAAGAAAAGAGCAGTGTGAAAACAACTAAACTAAGGCAATATTTCAATAATTTCTCCATCTTCGATTCTGTATGAAATGTACATATAATAGTTTCTTGGAACTTCTTTAAGTGTAAGAATTTTCCAATGTTTTGAGTTTGATGTTAACTTAAAAAGTTGACTCACCATTTGGTCATTTAAATCTGTTTCTACTAGATCAAGATTCATTTCAACGATTTCAAACCAACCTGCATTTCCTTCACAATTTACCAAAAACCGAAAATTTAAATACCCTGAATCAGCATAATTTTCATTTTTATATTCGGATAAAATCGTTTCTCTAAATCTTTTTTTACTTACTTCAAATGCGTCGTCTGGCGCGCCATGATGCGTTTTATAAATATTACCATTGCCGCACAGTTCATAAACGTCATTAAGCAATGCTTTTTCCATGTTTATGTAACCGATATGATGTGGAAATTTTTCTTTATTAATTGGAGATTTATTTTGGATGTAAAAATATCCAAAAACAAACAAAGCGATTAGTAGAAAAGCAATCGTTCCTATAACCCAACCAATTATTTTAAAAACCCGTTTCTTATTCATCGGATTAAAAGTAAACAAAAAATCCCGTCTCGCCTTTGGCGGACAGGATTTATATTTTTATGATTTCAAATTAAGTTTTAAACTCAATTCTGTGAGTTGCTCATCATCTATTGGTGCAGGAGCATCAATCATGACGTCGCGTCCTGAATTATTTTTCGGGAAGGCTATAAAATCACG
>CALIIP010000004.1 GCA_938018045.1 uncultured Flavobacteriaceae bacterium | reverse complement strand
GTGCAAATGTTTAAATATTGGAATAAATGCAATAATAAATAGGATTTCAAAAGGTGAAATTGGACGTAAAATTGTATAAAATAAAGAACATAAGAACGCTCCAATCAATAAGAAGTAATGATATTTCTTTGCTGATATTTCACCAATTTTAACCACTAAAGTGTTTTTATTTGATTTCTCATCTGATTCTCTATCTCGCATATTATTCAGATTTAAAACACCTGCACTCAATAATCCTATTGATATTGCTGGAAGAAAAACCATATAATCTATTTGTTTCGTGTACAAGAAATAACTCCCACAAACACTCAATAATCCGAAGAAAAGAAACACAAAAACATCGCCTAAACCACTATAACCATAAGCATTTTTTCCCATCGTATATTTTAGTGCTGCAACAATACTTGCAATTCCTAAAAAGAAAAACAACATTGAATATCCGAAATTTTCTTTTCCGAAGGAAACATAAATTAATAGCAATGCTATACAGAATGTAATAATTCCAGTAATTTTAATAGCATTCAACATTTCCCTTGGAGAAATAGCTCCGCTTTGTAAAGCGCGTGTTGGTCCAACTCTATCGTCATTATCCGTCCCTTTTACGCCATCACCATAATCGTTGGCAAAGTTTGATAATATTTGAAAACCTATGGTTGTGAGAATTGCTAGAGTGAAAATAATGTAATTTTCATTAAAATGTAAACATCCAGTAAAACATTCAAATGGAAAATTTTCAGGATGATTATAAACTCTAAACTTAGCCAAACTCGAACCAACAATAATTCCAGAAATAGAAAGCGGTAAGGTTCTTAATCGTGCTGCTTGAATGTAGTGTTTTAGCATGAAATTCTTTGTGAAAATTATCTTGATCGTAGTCGAAAGACTCAGAATGATAATTTATAAGTTTTGTGATGTAGCAATCAATTCAGCAATATCCATTACCTCAACAGATCCTTCATTATTAGTTGCTTTGATTCCGTCTGTCATCATAGTATTACAATAAGGACAACCTGTTGCAATAATTTGAGGTTTGGTTTCTAAGGCTTCTTCTGTACGTAAAATATTAATTTCCTTGTCTCCTTTTTCTGCATCTTTAAACATCTGTGCCCCTCCTGCTCCACAACATAAGGCTGTTGCCTTATTACGTTTCATTTCTGTCAGGTTCACGCCCATTTTTCTTATAATCTCTCTCGGACTTTCATATTCACCATTTGCTCTTCCTAAATAGCAAGGATCATGATACGTAACTTTTTTACCTTTTAAAACTGTATCATCAACAGATAATCGACCTTCATCAATCAACATTTTTATATATTGTGTATGATGATATACAGTGTAATTTCCTCCTAATTCTGGATATTCATTTTTAAAGGTATTAAACGAATGAGGATCTGCAGTTACGATAGTTTTTACTTCGTATGCATTTAGAACTTCAATATTCATCATTGCTTGCATTTGAAATAAAAACTCATTTCCTGCCCTTTTAGCAACGTCTCCTGTCGAACTTTCTTCTGTACCTAAAACGGCAAAATCAACCTTTGCTTTGTGTAAGATCTTTACAAAAGCGCGTGATATTTTTTTTGCTCTATCGTCATAACTTCCTGCAGCGCCAACCCAAAATAATATTTCTGGTTGCTTTCCTTGCGCCATCATTTCTGCCATTGTTGGTACGTTCATTTTTTAAATGCTTTAGGCTTTTAGCATTATGCTTTAGGCGAACCTTAGCAACTGCTAAAAGTAATTATTTATATTTTGCATATTGCCTAAGGCTTAAAACCAAGAGCAATATAAATTTAATGTTTGCCGTCATCAAAGACTTGAATAGTCACTTCTTTGTCAACCAAATCGGTAAATTTACCTCTATATCGTGTTGCTTTTACCAAATGATTGTCTATCCAATGATAGTTTCCTCCTCTTGGTTTTCCCATTAACAAACTATGATACTTAAATCCATTTCGATTTAACCATTCAGTGGTAACTTCTCTATGTGCTTCGGTTCTTGAAGTAAAAAAACAAATAATATGCCCTTCTTCGTACCATTTATTTAATGTTGATAGCGCATCAGGAAATGGTTCACATGTAGCCATTCTTTCAGGTTCTTCATTAGGAATATCATCAGTCACAGTTCCGTCGATATCTATCAGATAGTTTTTTACATCTCCAGACAATTCAGGGCTTAATAACTGTCCATTTTCGTCTTTTAACTCTTTTAATTCTTTGTTGTACTTATTCTTCATCTTTCCAATTTAATCTATCCTGTTGATTGTATTGCCATGGTGCGCCATTATTTTCAATATTGGTCATCATCATGTTTAATTCTTGTGGTGCTGCAGATTGTTCCATCACCAAATATTTACGCATTTCCATAATGATTCCTAACGGATCAATATTTATAGGACATTCCTCAACACAAGCGTTACAAGTAGTACATGCCCACAATTCTTCAGGTGTTATATAATCGTTTAATAATTGTTTATTATCGTCTTTAAATTCTCCATTTTTATCAATATTCTGTCCAACTTCCTCAAGTCTATCACGAGTTTTCATCATGATATTTCTTGGTGATAATTCTTTTCCAGTCAAGTTTGCAGGACATACAGAAGTACAACGTCCACACTCTGTACATGTATATGCATTCATCAACTGCACCCAATTCAAATCTGTAACATCACTTGCTCCAAACTTTTCTGGAACGGTATCTTCTTCTCCTTCTGGTGGCGCTGCATATGGATCTGCATCAGGATCCATCATCATCTTCACTTCTTTTGTTACATTACTATCATTTGGGAATTTTCCTTTTGCATTAAGATTTGCATAAAATGTATTTGGAAATGCCAATAGAATATGTAAATGTTTTGAATAGAATAAATAATTTAAGAATATTAAAATTCCAATTATGTGAATCCACCATGCCGAACGCTCAATCAAATGAATCGTTTCAACACTAAATCCATCAAAAAGTGGTGCTAAAAATTGACTTATAGGATTTCCAGCATTTGCAAGTTGAAAAGTTGTATCTGTTGCATTCATTATTAAAAACAAACTCATCAAAGCCATTTCGAAATATAAAATATAAAGGGCATCATTTTTAGGGAAGCCTTTCATTTCTTTATTCCAAAAACGAGGAATACGAATGACCATCCTACGAATCCAAAAAATAATTACTGAAACTAATACCAATAAGGCTAATATTTCAAAACTTCCAATTAAAAAAGAATAAAATCCACCTAAAAAACTAAGTACACGATGTGTACCAAAAAGACCATCAATAATGATTTCAAGGACTTCTATATTGATGATTATAAAACCAACATAAACGATAATGTGCAAGAATCCTGAAACTGGTCTACGTACCATTTTTGATTGCCCTAAAGCAATATTCGCCATGTTTTTCCAACGTTCAGATTTGTTATCTGATCTATCTATATCTTTCCCTAAATTTATATTTCGAGAAATTTTTCTAATATTTCTAACAAATAAACCTATTCCAAAGATAAGTAAAATTGCAAAAAGTATGTTTGGTATATACTGCATTATTCTTCTTCTTTAGGATTATACTCTTTGGCTTTTTTGCCAAACAATGAAAAGTGCACAAATCGTTTTGGATTTAGTTTCATTTCACGCAATAATTCTTCCATTTCTTTAGATGCGTTTTCAAGATTATTATATAACCCTTCGTCTTTCATCAATTTACCAATAGAACCTTCTCCTCTATCGATTCCAGCAATTACAGCATCAAAACTTGTAATTGTACTTTGTAATTTCTTGATTGTTTGACCTAAATTAGCATTTGCTAGCGAATCTGATAGTTTTGCAAAGTTATCTGTAGCAATTTCTACATTGGCAAGTGAACTTCCAAGTTTTTCTTTATTTTCTGATAAAAGAGCATCTAAAGTAACAGACGATTTTCTGAAATTGGCAACTGTTGCATTTAAGTTCGCAAAAGTTGATTTTAGATTTTTACGTGCATCAGCATTTAAAGTTTGGTTCAAACCAAGCATTAAAGAATCTGCACTTACAATTACGTTTTCTAACTTTGCTTGTAACGGATTTAACTTTTCTCCAACCGAAGAAAATATATCTGATTCTATTTCGCCTTTCAAGAAATCACCTGAAACTGCGTTTTCGCCTTCAAAAGATGGTACAATCGCTAACGATTGTCCTCCCATTAAACTGGCACTATAGATTTTTGCTTTACTATTTTTAGAAAATTTAAAATCATTGTCAACTCCAAATTCAACAATCAAAGTTCCTTCTTCATTAGGATTAAATACAATATTTACGACTTTACCAACTTGCAATCCATTAATAGTTACGGAGCTTGCAGTATTTAGACCTTGGACATTGTTATATTCTGCAAAATAAGTTCGAGGAGAAGAATTAAAAAGGTTTTGACCTTTCAAAAAACTATAACCCCAAAAACTTAGGCTAATAATAACGATGGCAACAATACCGGTTTTTAATTCTCTAGATAGTTTCAAAATAGTAATACTTTTAAGTAACAATATTACTAATAATTTCTGTGAGTAGAAACTATTTATTAAGGAGTTTTCAAAGCTTTTTGAACACTTATTTTCTCTCCATTTTTGTAAGCAACAATATAGGCTGAAGTATATCCTTTCTTCTGCACTTCCTTTTTATATTCTAAAACATCATTGTAATTTGAGGTTTTACCATAATAATACTTATAACTATTTCCTACTTTAACTCGCTCAACACTTTTGAGTCCTTTAAAATTATACGATTTAGTTTCGAGTTTTTTAGCTCCTGAAGCAATCTGAACTTTAAAAATTATGTCTTTTTTCACCTCAAAACCATTGTCTTCAATAACTTCGTTATCAACAGTATTAATATCTACCTGCTTTAAATATTCTTTAATTCCATCAGAAATAGCATTAGCAAACTTAGTTTGTCCATTTTTTGAATTCAAATAGGTTCCTTCAGTTTTATTACTCAGAAAACCTGTTTCAACTAATATACTAGGCATATACGTTTGATATAATACTACAAATGCATTTTGCTTTACACCTCTATCTTTTCGTTTTAACTTATTTGTGAAATTATTTTGAATAATACTAGCCAATTGTAAACTTTGGTCTAAATATTCTTCAGTCATAAGAGAAATTCCAATAAAAGATTCAGGAGACTTTGGATCGTATCCTTTATAGTTTTCTTTATAGTTATCTTCGAGTAATATTACAGAGTTTTCTCTCTTTGCAATTTCAAAATTCTTTTTATTTGATGCTCCTAAAACCCAATTTTCAGCGCCATATGCATTTGTGTGATGTGCATTACAGTGAATCGACACAAACAAATCAGCATCTGCCCTATTTGCGATATTTCCACGTTCCCACAAATTGACAAATACATCGGTTTTACGAGTATAAATTACATTAATATTCTTGTTAGATTCCAGTGTTTTTCCAACTTCCAACACAATTTTTAATGCAATGTCTTTTTCTATATATTTTTTAAATCCTATATTTCCAGGATCATGACCTCCATGACCAGCATCTAATACAACAGTATACTTGTGTTCCTGTGCATAACTTGTTAAAGTTATCAGAATAAAAAGGAATGAGAGCAAGAAAACTTGGATTGCTTTCGTTTTGGTATTAAATTTGTGAAACATCTGTAAGTTCATCAATTTATTTTAATTATTTTTGGCAACTTATAAGAACTATTCAAATATTAAGCCAACTTAGACTAATGGTACAAAAAATGGCTTTAAATTTAAAGCGAAATTAAGAAAAGTTAGGAATTTTAGACCTATTTTTATCTATAAAACGACAAAGTATTTAACACATTGCAAATAAATACAATAAAAACATTTTTTATACTGATATTTTTCAGCATCTCTTCGCAAGTAATTCTTGCGCAAGAAATCAAACGTGAACTTGGCACTGAAGAAAAAATCAATATTCCTCCTACTGAGAATAGTTTACAAGAAAATGACACTATTATAACAAGTATTGAATCTTTAGTAAAATCTAAAGACTCAATTCAAACAGATAGTATCAAAAAATCAAGTGCTGCTATTGAAGATATTATTACACATACTGCAGATGATTATATTCGTGAAGATTTCAAAAAAAGATTAATGACATTGCATAACAATGCTGTGATTGACTACGGTGACATTAATATGAAAGCTGGACATATTACGATAAATCATGAAACAAATGTCATTACTGCTATTGGAATCAAAGATAGCTTGGGTTATCATCAAAAGCCTGTTGTAATACAAGATGGTCAAGAATCTGAGCATGATTCTATAAAGATAAACTATAAGAATAAAAAAGCATTGGCTTGGAACACCAAATCAAAACAAGGTGAATTAGATACAAGAACTGGAGTCATGAAGAAAATAAATGACTCTACAATATATATAAGAAATGTAGTTATTACAACTTCTTCAAAAGAAGTTCCAGATTATCATATACTTGTGAATAAAGGAAAACTAGTTCCAGACAAAAAAATTGTTGCTGGAAAATCACAACTATTTATTGCAGAAGTTCCAACTCCTGTAATTTTACCATTTGCTTATTTTCCGTTAACAAAAGGGCGTACTTCTGGTGTTTTATTACCTTCCTATGGAAGTAATAACAACCAAGGCTTTTTCTTACAAAATGGTGGGTATTACCTAGCATTAAATGATCATTTTGATTTAGCCGTTTTAGGAGATGTTTATACCAACGGAAGTTGGGGGTTGAATTTACAGAGTAACTATTATACTCGCTATAAGAATAGCGGTACAATCAGTTTTAGGTATGAGAACTTAATAAATAGTCTTCGTGGATTTGATGATTTTAGCAAAGCGACTAATTATAATATTCGTTGGAGTCATAGTCAAGATTCGAAAGCAAATCCTAATGCTCGTTTTTCTGCATCTGTAAATCTTGGAAGTAGTAAATATTATAGACAATCATTAAATGAATTTAATAACAATTCATTTTTAAATAATACATTGAGTTCTTCAATATCATTTCAAAAAACATTTGTTGGCACTCCTTTTAATTTAACTGGATCTATTACACATTCACAGAATACAAATACAGAAACTATTGTGATGTCTTTACCGTCATTACAAGTTAATATGAATAGAATTTATCCTTTTGCACCAAAAGATGGCGCTAAAAAAACAGCATTGCACAAATTGGGAGTAACGTATGGATTAAAAGGCGATTATAGAATCAATACTACTGACAGTCTATTTTTCAAAAAAGAAATGTTTGAAACTGCAAAATCAGGAATTCAGCACGATATAAATATAAATACTAGTATGAAAGTCGCAAAACATTTTACGCTTTCACCTACTGCTAGATATAAAGAAGTTTGGTATTTTGACAAAGTAAATAGACGCTATGACGCTATTTTTGATGAAGTACTTACAGATACAATTAAAGGTTTTAATTCTTTTAGAGAATACAATGTTGGTATGTCTTTATCAACCACATTATATGGAGATGTTGCCTTTAAGAAAGGTAGATTACAAGCTATAAGGCATACTATGAGACCATCAATTTCTTACACATACCAACCAGATTTTGGTTTTTATTATGATGAAGTTCAGCAAAGTGCAGACCCAACAGATGTTTTAGAATACACCCAATTTGAACAAGGCATATACGGAACTCCAAGTAGAAATCTTTCTAACAGTCTAAGTTTCTCTATAGCTAATACTCTAGAAGCAAAAGTAAAGTCAAAAGATTCTACTGAAATTGAACCTAAAAAAATCAGTTTAATAAAGAATTTAAACATCTCGAGTAGTTATAATGTCGCTGCTGATTCATTAAAGTGGAGTCCACTAAATATAAATGCAGGAACAGCATTTTTTAATAACAAATTAAATCTAAACATACGCGCAACACTTGATCCTTATGCAATTGATGTAAATGGGCGAAAAATAAACACATTTAATATTGATAATGGCGGAAGTCTATTTAGACTTACAAATGCTGGAATGACAATGAATTATTCGTTATCTAGTAAAGGAAGTGAAGATAATGGGAGTAGATCACAAAGAGGTGCTGGAGGAAATGACAACAATAGAACATCTGATGGTATTTTTGGAGAAAATATGACTGCTACAAATGACCAAAGTGCTGATACTAGCGATGAGGATACTATTAAAAAAACTTCTAAATTATATAATTCCTCAGTTCCGTGGACATTAAATTTAGCATACGCATTTAATTATGCAAATTCAGTTAGACAAGACGAAATCTCTTCACACTCATTGATGTTTTCTGGAGATATAGAATTAACACCAAAATGGAAAGTTGGATTTAGTTCTGGTTATGATTTAAAAAATACTGGATTTACTTATACACAATTGAGATTTAATAGAGATTTAGACAGTTGGAACATGAGTTTTAATTGGGTTCCATTTGGCACTAGGACAACGTATAACTTCTTTATCGGAGTTAAATCGTCTGTATTAAGTGATCTTAAATATGACAAACGAAAGGTTCCGGATAGAATCTTATTTTAAAATATAAATTGAAAATGAAAAAAATCATTAATACACCAAATGCTCCTGCACCTATTGGACCATACAATCAAGCAATTCTTTCTGGAAATACATTGTATACATCAGGTCAAATTGCCATCAACCCAAAAAATGGTCAAATGGTTTTAGAAACTATTCCAGAAGAAACAACTCAAGTAATGGAAAATCTAAAAGCAGTTTTAACTGCAGCCGATATGACTTTTGAAAACGTAATTAAAACTACTATTTTCATTTCTGATATGCATAATTTTGGAGCAATAAATGAAGTGTATGCTAAATATTTTAATACCAAGACAGCTCCAGCACGCGAGACTGTTGAAGTTGCAAATTTACCAAAGTTTGTGAATGTAGAAATCTCTGTAATTGCGGTTAAGTAACTACTCTATTGTATCATTTTTAGTTCCACCAAAATTGACAAGTCGCTTTTTACCGATGGAATCTTTTTTCTTCAGGATGGTATCTGTTTCTATTTCTTTCTTTTTAAGTCCCATTCCTTCTAAAAATTCAGTCCAATTATCATAATCAAAACCATAAGACAATCCAACTCCTTGTGTATAACCTTCTTCTTCTTCTGTATATTGGATTTCGTTTTGACGGTTAAAAACTTTAGAACGAAGTGTTCCTTCATCATTCAATAAAAACTCTACTTCTACCTCTCCTCTAACAGATTGTTGTGAAGAACCAACTGGAACTCCAACACTACCATTGATTAGTATTTTTTCATTTATTCGAGTTGCTACATTTACTCCAAGTTGATCATCAGTATTTAAATTATCTATATTTGATCTATTATCTCCTATTTTATAATCAACTCCTATTTTAAATTTATCGTTACCTCCTCCAAGAATATTTGTAAGAACTTGAGATAATAAAACTTCTCCTGTACCAGACAAAAATGTTGATCCATAATCACCAATACCACTTTCTTCATTATAAAAAGTACCAAACGCTAATAACGTTCCGAAATGACGAAGTTTAATATTATTATCGTTGTTTTGATTGATTTTAAAATCTAATTCTGCATTCACGTTAGACCCAGCATCAGGAATACTAATATCATATGCTATTTGAGAATCATATAATTCTCCTGTAAAATGCATAATCAAATCCACAGGGATGTCTCTACTTGTTATAATGTTTTCTAAGATAGATTTTGGGTTTGCTTTTACTCGATAAATAGTTTGAATATCAAGTTCGGCTGTATATGGGCTTCCATCCCAAGAAACAGTACCTCCTTTTATTGCTTTAAACTGTTTGGTAATAAACCCACCATAATTAAAGTCATAAGTACCATTGTCTATCGTGAAATCTCCAAACATATTAAACTTTCCTTTTGTGTCTATTTCTATACGCAAATCTCCAGTCCCACTTCCTTTTAAAGCGCTTCCTGTTGCCTTATCCATAATCATTTCTACAACTGCATCTTTGGTGACTTGTAAGTCAAAATTAAGTGACAGTCCCTTAAACTTCTCCAACAAAACTTCAGATGTTAAATCAAATACCTTTTCATTTTTTTCTGTTACAAAAGTCACCAATTTGGTATTAGAAATAGTTTTAATATCACTAAGAGGAATGACAAAATAGGTTCCTTTATTCGTTTTACCATTTACGTCAATCGTTAAATTATCTATAAAACCAGCAATACTGGCATTTCCATCTATATATCCAGTACCATAATAGAGCTCGTCAGATTCTTTAGTGTCTAGAATTAATAAGTTTTTTGTTTCTAAGTTTAAATCTAACCTCCAATCGCTAAACTTTTTGTGAGAGATTGTTCCAAGTAAAGTTCCTCGAGTCCCATGTGTTACATCATGTAATGTTAAATCGACAATATCAAAAGTTTGCTTGCGCAATTCAACTACCGTTGTTCCTTCAAAATCATAATCTACATTTAGATATGGGAATGCTATTCCAGAAGAATCTAAGAACAATTCGCCATTCATATCTGGATTTTCGATAAGACCCTTAAGTGTTGTTGTGCCATAAACAAAACCTCTAATATTCGAAAAATCTTCTCCTCCAATTGGATCTAAAAAATCTAACTTAAATTTATTAAAATCGATATTCATATCAACTGTTGGATCTTTAACCGATAAATCAAGGTTTCCGCTTGCCAATAAACTTTGATTATCATCTTCATCTATAGTTACATTTACATCAAATATCTCTAAAGAATTTTTTCCTTTCATATCTATATTAAGGTTTCCAAGAAAGGTTTCATTTACAAAGAAATCTTCAACCCCAATGTTGGCAATTGGCAAAATTGTTTTTCCATTTTGATTATATTTTAACTCTCCATTTATTAATCCAGCAAAATTCCAGTCTTCAATTTCTGGAGTAATTCCTGCTAAATCAACATTTTCAAAGCTGATATTTAAATTTTTATTAGATTTTCTAGTAGCAGATCCAAACAAATTTATTTTTTGCTTACCTGAAACAAAGTCAAAATCTTGAATATCAAAATATTCAAATTCATTATCAAAAACGACTTTATTCTTGTTGTTTTCTTTTGGGTTAATGCTCCAAGTTGTATTTTTATATTTAAAATTTGATTTATTCATTCCAACTACAGACTTATTGTTTTCATCAATGGTATGATAAAACCCTAGATCGTAAGTTTCAGTTTTATTAATTCCGCCAACAAATTCTGTTCTAAAAAATAAGGTGTCATTTAATGTTACGTTTACTAAATTTAAATCAGATACATCATAGTATTTCGTTTTGATTTTATCTACTGATAGTTGTGTGTTGAATAATGGGTTTTTATTATCTATCTGCAAATTAATATTATCTACTATATTTTTATAAGCATCAATTTTTGGAGAACGTAATGTTAGTTTAAATTCATCATCATCAGAATTTATAGACCCACGAATTGAAGTGTTTGCCCCCAAAATTATTTCTGGGAAAAAGACCTCTACAATCTGATTATAAATTTTAAAATTAAAATCTAAATATTGCCCTGAAGAAACTGGAAACGGATTGTAGTTTGTGTATATACTTCCAATAGAATTCCTTGTAAGGCTTTCTAGTTCATTAAATTTAAATTTTCCTTTGACTTTTCCGTTGATAATATCTGTAGAGTTAATCGTTATTGTTCTTTCATCTTCTTCAAAGGAAGAATTTATATTAAAATCTTTAAAGAAGTAATTATCATTTTGATTTGTATACGATGCGTTTTTAAAAGAAATTTCGCCTGCTAAATTATCTACAGAGTTTCCAGTAAAATCGGCTATAAAATCTCCTTTTATGAGTGACTTTGAATCTTTCTTAAATAAATTTAAGGTATTGAAATCAGCATATTCTACTTGAGCATTAAAATTAAATTTATAAATACTGGTAGATAAATCTGCCAAACCATCAAACTTAAATTTTATGTTCTCATCATTGGAAACCATCTTACCGTTAAACTTTTTATTCTCAAAAACACCATTTATATCAATATTTTTATAAGTATATCCTTTATATTGATGCTTATATACTTTACCATCAATTTGAGCATTAACAGTTGCAATTGTAAACCCTTTTCCTTTTATATCAGCATCTAAAGAAAGTTTTCCAATAAGTGAATCTTTAACGAATTTTCCGAATTCAAAATCAATAATTTTAATATGTCCTTTATAAGACGCATTATCTATATCGCCGATATTAGTAAGTTCCAAATCAGAAATAGTTGTTCCTAGGTCACTATTCATTTGTACTTGCGCATCAATAAGTTCTGGTGTTATAAAAGTATTACCTGTAATTTTAAACCTTCCTAATTCTTTAAAGGTTGAGGGCAAAGTATTCCCTAAAATAGATGGTAATAAATTTTTAAGATGATTGTAACTAGAAGTCAAGTTTCTAAGTCTTGCGTTTGCAGAAAAACCATTCTCAGTATTAAAAACATTTCTTACATGAATATCTCCATTTATAACCGATTTCAAATCAGAATACAAT
>CALIIP010000003.1 GCA_938018045.1 uncultured Flavobacteriaceae bacterium | reverse complement strand
AAAATGACATCTATTATTTTATCCTTTATGGTAAACTTTCCATAAATCAAATATTCAGTATCGGACTTTTTTTCAAATTTGGTAGATGTAAACATCATTTTTGGATACGTTTCAGAATCGAAGAAATCTGCAGATTGTAGATGCTGGTCTCTTTGCTCATTTTCCGTATTCACACTATTCACTGTTATTGTAAATTCTGTTTTACTTCCTTTTAAGTTATTCGCGTCAAAATTGAAACTACCATCAAAATCGGTAAACTTACCAGTAATTTCTGAAAAGAACCTGTTGATTGAAAAATTGACAGAAGTATGCGATTTGTCCATATTCCATTTTGTTGCGTCCTGCGCATTTACTGTAACTGAACTAAACACAATTAGTATAATTGCGAAACTTAATTTTTTAATTGTTGATACCATTTTTATAAATTTTAAATTTTTAAACATATAGGTTAATACCAATGGTTTCATAAAATCACCCATCCAAACTATTTTTTTTTGATTTTTCTTCTTGCTCCTTAAGTCTCCGAATTTGTTTAATACACTTATGTTTCTGATTTATAGCATTATGCCTTGTAGTATATCCATACTTTTCTTGAATGTGCTCAATATCGTTCTCCTTTAAAAAAAAGTCTTTTATAAGTCCATAGCAATGATCTGTAATTTTTTGTAAGTATCCCTTCAGTCTTTCTAAGTACGTTTTTTCATTTTCTATGATATTAATAATAGAGTTTTGAAGATCTATGGTTTGACTATTTTTTAGGGATAATTGAGTTTTGCGATCTCTCAGTTTTTTTAACCACAAATTCTTAGATATTGAAAAAATATAAGTATCGATGGATGCCGTAAGTTGAAATTGCTCCTGACGAATTTTTTCGATAAATACAATCATGGCATCTTGAAACAGATCTTCTGCATCAGCTATATTACCACTGTTGTTTAGGACAAATTTGTAGATTTTTTTAAAATTATTTTCATACACTTTTCTAATTACAAGGTTGTTTTCCGTCTTCAGCTCTCGTTTAATTTCATTAATTGTTTTTGACATTTACGATCGTATTAAAGAATTTAAAATGGATAACGTTTTGTTATAATGTCCATAATATGTTTATGTATGAGTAGTCGCTATTTATATCTATTAATTCTGGAAAAGTAAAATTAAAACAAGAATAGTAATTGGATTTAGAAATCAATCACTATTGCGTATAAAAGTTATTGTCGCCAATTATTTACTCCAAATAAATTTTTGAAATGGTTCATCAACAGGAGTATTTGCAATATGATTTGTATAATTGCTCATAGTCTTTTGTGCGATTCCTAATATGATATCTAAAACTTGATGTTCTTTATACCCAGCGGCATAAAAAGCTTCCAATTTTGCATCTGAAATTCGACCACGATTTCTAACAATGCTTAAAGTAGTGTCTTGTAGAACCTGAAGTTTTTCATTTTGCAGTGCTTTTCCATCTCTTAAAGCCTCAATTATTGCAGAATCAACTTCCATCATATGTGCTATTGCTGTATGTGCGGGAACACAATAATGACATTCGTGTTCAACATTAATGGTTTGCCAAACTACGGTGAGTTCTTCCGCATTAAAAGATGAACTTTCAAAGAGCTCATGTAATGTTTTATAAGCTTCTAATGCCTGTGGAGATCCGGCTAATACGCCGTGTAAACCAGGCAACATTCCAAAGTTTTTTACTGATTCTTTTAATTGTGATTTGCTTCCTTTTGGAGCAGATTCGATTGTGTGAACTTTTAATGTACTCATATTTTTTATTTTATTTATGATTATTGAATCTTATATCTAATCAAACGTTTAGTTTGTTCTTAAACCACCATCTATATTAATAATAGATCCCGTCATCCATTTTGAGTTTTCGGAAGAAAGAAATATGGCAAGATCTGCAATTTCATCTGGTTGTCCAATTCTACCTAGGGGATATATTTGGGATATTGTTTTCTCAAACTTTTCTTTGTCAATATCTGTCATTTGTCTGACTGTTTTTATTAATAAAGATGTGTTTACTGAACCAGGAGCAATTGCATTAACTCTCACTCCTGTATTACCAATTTCGTTTGCAAGTGATTTTGTAAAAGAATTGATAGCTCCTTTTGTCAATGAATATATTGTACTAGGTCTTCCTGAAATCATTCTATCGGAAAAGTAAGAAGAAATATTTATGATATTTCCTTTAGACTTTTTTATTGAAGGCAATAGCCCTTGAGTCAATAAAAAAGGGGCCTTAACGTTCAGGTTTATCATAAAATCTAATGTATCTAATTTAACATCTTCCATTGGGTCGAAAAGAGCAATTCCTGCATTGTTAACCAAAATATCAATTGTGCTCCATACATCATTTATTGAGAAAACAAGTTCTTTGATTGATTCAATATTTGATAAATCTTTTGCAATAGTATGCACTTCTGTACCGCATTTGGAAAGGATTTTTGCAGCACGATTTAATTTGTTCTGATTCCGAGATATTAAAATTACATTTGCACCATTCCTTACAAATTTTTCTGCAATGGCAAATCCAATACCCTCACTAGCACCTGTTATCACAGCGTTTTTATCTTGTATCATTTTTCAGATTAATGCATTTATTTAAAACTTTTATTCACTGATGTATGCCTCTACTTTTAAAAATGCTTTATCACGATAAGGTAACAATGCCTGGTAGGTCTGGCCATCAAATACTTGGTTCAAAGCAGCTATGTCAACAAACTCCATAATAGAAACAAGACTTGGTGTGTAGTCTCCAATAGATGCCTTAGAAACCTTATATTTCACTACCGACTTAGCTTTTACTTCTTCATAAAGTTTACCTACTCCCACTAAATAATGAGACAATGCCTCTTTTTCATTTGGATTAATTGTTGCTACAATTACTAAATTTACTTTGCTCATTTTGTATTTGTTTTAACAGAAAGCGTTGTTGCTTTTTGACATTACAAAATTGCAACAAGAATACTTTGCTGACTTTATTTAAAAGTTCAACTATTTGTTTTTTTGGTTCAAGCGATATGTTGAAGGCGAACAATTGTGTTTTTCGGAGAATAAATGGGAGAAATTTGCCAAATCGTTAAAACCACAATCAAAAGCAATATCTGTTATCCTTTCTTCAGATAAAACCAACAATTCGGCTGCCTTTTCTAATTTTCTATTTCGAATATAACTGGCAGGAGTATTGTTATAGTTTTTTTTAAACTCTCTTTTAAATGATGAAAGGCTAAGGTTAGTCAAATTAGCAAACTCAACTAAACTAAAATTGGAATATATATTACTTTCAATAGTTTCCTTGAAGGTAAAGCTGGTTGGTGAAAATAGTTGTGAAAAAATATGTTGTATTGTTGAAGCTTTTTTTGTTTGGCACAAAAGCAAAATGATTTCTTTAAATTTAAGTACTAGAATGTCTTCATTTACCAAATTAGGGTTATCAAAATAAAATAATAACTCTTCAATATATTTTTGAATTAAAAATTCATTATTTAGAACACTCAAATCAATTTTATTGTCAATGAAACCTGGATTTTGAAAAATTTTAGGTAAATCTGAAGTGTAAATTGATTTTAAAATTTTTGGATTAAAATGTATAATGATAATTTGGTGTTGAGCAATTGATTTGTCATTTTTTATTTGGCTAAAATAATTCCCGCATTTTAATAAAACGGCATCGTTTTTAGGAATAGATACATTGTGATTTTCTGTCTTATAATTTATTTGCCCTTGAAGCATGTAAAGGAAACAAGCTTCTTCTGGCATCGGATTGGGGATTTTGAAAGGAGCTTTAATCGTCAATTTCTCAAAAACTGTTTTTTCAAAAAGCTCATATTGTTTTCTTTC
>CALIIP010000002.1 GCA_938018045.1 uncultured Flavobacteriaceae bacterium | reverse complement strand
TATACCCATTCATTCATCGTTTTCCACAAGTCAACAACTTTTTCATCTCCAGATTCCCATTTTATAAGCATTTCTTGTGCTTCTAATAAAATTGGAGCCTCTTTTTTTGCTTCTTCTTCAGTTTTTCCTTCAGTAATTAATACAGCGATTTGCTTTTTATACTCTTGGTCAAATTTCACATAATAATTTCCAACCAATTTATCGCCTTTTTTTAAGTCGGGATTAAGTGTGGTTTCCGGAGTTTCTTTTTGCCCATCACTGCCATTGGCAGCATATCTTTCCCAAGCCAACATACTTTTACAAATATGAATTCCACGATCGTTGATAATCTGCGTTTTATAGACTTTTTTTCCTGATGCTTCAATAATTTCGGCAACAGAATATCCTAACAAATTATTACGAACATGACCTAAATGCAAAGGTTTGTTTGTGTTGGGAGAAGAATATTCAACCATAACCGATTTTTCATTTGGAGTTGGCTTTACAGTTCCAAAATTTGCATCAGTATATAAGGTGTTGAAATCTGAAATAAATGTTTCGTTAGAAATCACAAGATTTAAAAACCCTTTTACAACATTAAAATCAGTTATTTCGTCTAGATTCTCTTTTAAATATTCACCAATTTTAGTTCCTATTTCTACAGGGTTTCCTTTGATAGTCCTTAACAAAGCGAAAATAACTATTGTTGTATCTCCTTCAAAGTCTTTGCGTGTTGCTTGGAATTCAATAGTGTCAATAGTGACATCATAAATGTTTTTGATTGCTTTTTTTACGGTGGTTTCTATCGTGTTCTGAATATTCATTTTTGTCTAAAAAAAATTGAATTGCAAATTTAAAGGAATAAATTTTATTAATGTACTATTATACTATATTTATACTACATTTATAGTGTGCTAAACAGTAAATAAAAATGATAAAACCTACTCCTGAAGAATTACAAATACTTGCAAAAGAAACGCATGCTGAAACGAAAAAATACTTTCAAAACTTAAAAAAACGTCAGCAAAAGAGATTAGATCCATTGATGCAAGAATTACATAAAAAGGAGTTTGCAAAAACTGATTGTCTTGATTGTGGAAATTGTTGTAAAACTTCAAGTC
Organism: uncultured Flavobacteriaceae bacterium; assembly: GCA_938018045.1. Taxonomy (GTDB): domain Bacteria; phylum Bacteroidota; class Bacteroidia; order Flavobacteriales; family Flavobacteriaceae; genus Urechidicola. The sequence goes on along the minus strand of CALIIP010000002.1, from coordinate 3,817 downwards.
CGATAGTTACAGAAAAGGATATTCAGCGTATTTCTAAGCATTTACGTATGAAAGAAGCGAACTTTGTAGAACAATATTTAGAACGTGATGGTGATGATTTTTATGTGATGCAAACTGTACCTTGTACTTTTTTAGATACAGATAACTCTTGTTTTATCTACGATGTTCGACCAAAAGCATGTAGTGAATATCCGCATACAGACAGAAAAAAGTTTATTCAAATTACAGATTTGACCTTAAATAATATTGAAATTTGTCCTGCAGCCTACAATATTGTTGAAGCGTTGAAGAAGCGATTACCCTTGACGTCTAAAATTAAAAAGAGAATTTAGTAAGCGTATTTAATCGTAAATCAAATATTTTTCTCGTATTTTCTTAAACTCCTGAATTCCTTCTTGCCAAGAATTATGAATTTCATCTGCAGTTAAACCTTGTTCTATTTGTTGTTGCAACTTTTCATTTCCCGCATGTATTGTAAATGTTTTACCAAAGAATTTTTCTTCTTTTGGTGTTTTTTGATAAGCGTCTATCAGCCATTTTAGGTTTACAGAATTTAATTTCTTTTCACTTCTTAAATCAACTCCATTACAAATTTTCCCTTTGTGCTTTGGGTATTTTGAGCCAAAGTTAGGCTCTGGAGTGTAAGTAAAATCAATAGAAGGAAAGAATGGTGCACCATAACGTTGAAATTGAAACTCAGTTCCACGGCCAGCATTTATAGTAGTACCTTCAAAAAAACCAAGACTTGGATATAAATTTATTGATGTGTCATTTGGCAAGTTTGGCGAAGGTCTAATCGCTAAACTAACTTCAGAATTATGTGTGTAATTTTTTAAAGGAATCACTTTTAAGTCACATTTCAAATTATTTTCAAGCCAATTTTCACCATTTATCATTTGAGCATATTCACCTATTGTCATTCCGTAAACTAGCGGAACTGTATGCATCCCTAAAAAACTTTTATGTGCTATTTCTAGCATTGGACCATCAACATAATGCGCGTTTGGATTTGGTCTGTCTAAAACAATTACAGGAATATTTGCCTCGGCACAGGCTTCCATCACATAATGTAATGTAGAAATGTATGTGTAAAAGCGCACTCCAACATCTTGGATGTCAAAAACGACAGCATCAAGTCCTTCTAATTGTTCTTGCGTTGGTTTTTTATTTTTTCCGTGAAGAGAAACAATCGGTAAGCCAGTTTTTGCATCTTTGCCGTCTGGAACTTTCTCTCCAGCATCTGCTTTTCCTCGAAAACCATGTTCTGGAGAAAAGACTTTTTGAACTTTAATATTGTAGTTTGCATTTAGGTAATCGACCAAATGATACTGCATCATTTCCGATCCCATTGTACTAGCGCCACGACTTCTACGTTCTAAAACATTGATTACTGATGTTTGATTGGCAACAATCGCAATTTTTTTATTTTTAAGTGATGGAGCATATAAGGAAACTCTATCAGCTGCAACTATTATTGGGAGTACTGTTTTTATTTCTTTTGGGATACTATCATTTTTATTTTCTGATGATTTAACAGGCTGTTTGTTTGCACATGAAATCAAGAGTAAAAGCATCATTAAAACTGAAAAGAAAGATGTATTTTTGAATCGAATTAGGATCATTATAAAATTTGAATTACGAATTATTTATAGCAAACCGAATTATTGCTGCCAAAGAGCATAAAGGTAGTATATCGTCACCAATAATAAAAATAGCAATTGTAGCAATTGCACTTGGAATTATTATTATGATGATTGCTATTGCTACAAGTTTAGGGCTGCAAGAAAAAATCCGTGATAAAATATCAGGATTTAACGGTCATATACAGTTAACAAATTTTGACAATAACAATTCCGAAGTTACATTAAACCCTATTTCTACAGATCAAGATTTTTATCCAAATTTCACTTCATTTGATGGCGTTAAAAACGTACAAGTTTATGCAACCAAAGCAGGAATTATTAGAACAGCAGAAAACTGGGAAGGAATAGTATTGAAAGGTGTTGGTTCAGATTATGATTGGACTTTTTTCAAAGATTACTTAGTAAAAGGAACGCTTCCAACATATTCTGAAAAGCGAAGTACAGAAGTATTATTATCGCAATATGTTGCTGACAGAATGCAATTTAAAATTGGCGATGAATTCAATACAATATTTATAAAAGATGATGTGAACTTGCCTCCAAGTATTCGTGTTTTCAAACTAGTTGGGATTTATAATTCTGGATTTCAAGATTTTGATGAAAGCATTATGATTGGTGATATAAAACAAGTTCAGAGATTAAATAAATGGAAAGAAACTGAAGTTGGAGGTTTTGAAGTTTTTATTGATGATTTTGATAAAATAGAAGAAAAAGGGAACCTTATTTATGCTGAAATCCCTCAGAATATAAATACACAAACAATCACTCATAAGTTTCCAGGAATTTTTGAATGGATAAAACTTTTTGACACAAATGTTATGATAATAATTATTATAATGATTTTGGTTGCAGGAATAAACATGATTACTGCATTGTTAGTTTTGATTCTTGAAAGAACTCAAATGATTGGAATCTTAAAAGCACTTGGAAGTAATAACTGGAGTGTGAGAAAATTATTTTTATACAATGCTTCTCACATAATTTTTAGAGGACTATTTTGGGGAAATTTAATAGGAATATCCATACTTTTAATTCAGCATTATTTTGGCGTAATCACTTTAGATCCAGAAACATATTATGTGAATGTTGCGCCAGTTTCTATTACTTTCGGAATGATTGTGATGTTGAATATTGGAACACTACTTTTATGCTTATTGATGCTAATTATTCCTTCTTGGATTATTACAAAAATAAGTCCTGTAAAAGCCATAAAATTTGAGTAAATTTGCCTTTTAATTTTTATTGATGGAATACGCAAAAAACATATTAGAAACTATAGGAAATACACCTTTAGTTAAGTTAAATAAAATTGTTGAAGAGATTGATGCGTTGGTTTTAGCCAAAGTAGAAACTTTCAATCCAGGAAATTCAGCCAAAGATAGAATGGCACTTAAAATGGTGTTGGATGCAGAAGCAGATGGTCGCCTAAAACCTGGAGGAACAATTATTGAAGGGACATCTGGTAATACAGGAATGGGTTTGGCAATAGTTGCAATTATAAGAGGTTACAAATGTATTTTTGTACTTTCTGATAAGCAGTCTAAAGAAAAAATGGATATTCTTAGAGCAGTAGGAGCAGAAGTTGTTGTTTGTCCAACAGATGTTGAACCAACAGATCCACGTTCTTATTATTCGGTTTCAAAACGATTGGCACAAGAAACACCAAATTCTTGGTATGTAAATCAATACGACAATCCGTCAAATGCATTGGCACATTATGAGCAAACTGGACCAGAAATTTGGAAACAAACGGATGGAAAAATCACACATTTTGTTGTTGGTGTTGGAACAGGAGGAACAATTAGCGGAATCGGTAAATACTTAAAAGAGCAAAATCCGGATATAAAGATTTGGGGAATTGATACATATGGATCAGTATTCAAAAAGTATCATGAAACTGGTATTTTTGACGAAAATGAAATCTATCCATACATCACAGAAGGAATCGGTGAAGATATTTTACCAAAAAATGTTGACTTTTCTATTATTGATGGTTTTACCAAAGTAACTGATAAAGATGCTGCAGTTTACACTCAGAAAATTGCAAAAGAAGAAGGTATTTTTGTTGGTAATTCAGCAGGATCGGCAGTAAAAGGATTACTTCAGTTAAAAGAACATTTTAAGAAAGACGACGTTGTTGTAGTGCTTTTCCACGATCATGGAAGTCGTTATAT
>CALIIP010000001.1 GCA_938018045.1 uncultured Flavobacteriaceae bacterium | reverse complement strand
CAAATCTTCAATTGCATTTGGTAGTAAACTAAATTTATAACGATTGTTGTATTTCTTCTCAAAATCGAGTTTTAATCTCATTTTTGATTTATCCATAGATGTAGTGAAATTCACATTTATAGAATCTTTATCAATAATTTTAATTTTAGACTTATCTATCTGAAAAATAGGAATATTAGTAGCAATAGCAAATGTATCTCGAAGATTTAATGACCCTCTATATTCGTTGTTTACAATCAATGAATCGATTTCTTTAGAACGCATTTTAACAGTTACAGTATCAATAAAACTTTTATGGGTAATTTTAAATTGCAGAGAATCTGCTTTAACTGGAGTATACCAATAACTAACTGAATCTAAATCATTTTCAAAAACCAATTTAGATTTAAAACTATCAGCTTGTTTTAATAAAGGCTCAATATTTATTCCTTCAGAATTTCCTTCGTGCCCAAAATAAATATGTGAATTTGTTACTTCTGATGCACGTAAGAATTTAAATGGAAGTTCTTCTTTAAATAAATTGATGCTATAAGTTGTATCTGTTGGAAGTTTAATAAAATCTGGAAGAAAACCAATTTTATCTGTTTTCGGATTGAATTTATAATCGTTATTCGCATCTTTAAGTGCAACCATCAAATATTTACCAACTTTAAGATTTGTCACTTCAAAACCAACACTATCCAATGCATTGGCAACATAACTTGGTCGCTCGTTATAAATAATTGAATCTGTATAATTTTCGGTAACCTCATACAATAAAATAGAAACACCACTATCAGGTTCTTTATTAAATGCATCTGTAATTATTCCAGAAACACTTAATGAATCAATATAATTTCCTGTAGAAAATACATATTTAAATTGCTCTAAAGGATTTCCTTCGTTGTTATCTTCAACACTGTTTCCGAAGTTAAAAGTATAAGTAGTGTTCTCTTTTAACGTGTCTAAAATTTTAATATTGATAAACTTACTTGCTGTTCCAACAGGAGTTATTATTGGTTGATTATCCATTGGAGGAGAAATTACTAACTCTTTATTTATATCCTTTAATTTTATATACTCATTAAAATTAATTTTGATTTTTTTTGTGTCAAAATTCGTTGTTTTGTGGTCAGGATCTGCAGAAATAAGAATTGGAGCCTCTTTATCTATATCTCCTCCTGTAGGTCTTCCACGGCGTGCACAACTATCAAATATTAATAGAATGATAAGACCATAAATAAGATATAAAAAGCGAAAGTTCATTTAGAGTTTATTTGATACAAAGAAACTATTTTTTATTATATAACGAAGGATTTAAGCAGGTATTTTATTCTGTAAAAGCCATAACTGCAATACTAATTTTGATGTTTTTAGTTTTTAACAATTGATTTGTACAAGATTCAATCGTTGCGCCTGTTGTAATAACATCATCAATTAATAAAACGTGTTTATTTTCAAAAAATGAAATATCAGAAAGATCAAATAAATGTTGAGTGCTTTTCCATCGTTCAAGACGACTTTTATGGGTTTGAGTATTTGTAGAACCTATTTTCACCAATTTGTTTTCAATTAACTGTGAATTCAATTTTTCGGCAAGTACTTCTCCAAATTTTGTTAACTGATTATAACCTCTTGTTTTCATTTTCTTCGGATGTAAAGGAACTGGAATAACAAAATCAATAGTATTAAATCGACCGCTTTGCAACATCTCTTCGCCAAGCCAATCACCAAATAAAACTCCTATTTCTTGTTGATTTTTATATTTTAATTGATGAATTATTTGTTGTACCTTTCCGTTTTTATGATAGTAAAAAAGCGATGTTGCTGCTTGTAATGGAACACGTCCATAAAACTTTTTTTCTATTATATTATCTGGAGTATTGGTGAAATTCGTTTCAGGAAAATCATGTCGACATTGTGTACAAATCAAAGATTCGTTTTTACTCAATTGAAGTTTGCAGTTCAAACAAACATCAGGAAAAAATAAGTTAAAAATGTCTTTTAAAAATTGCATCTTTAGTTAAGATTTTATAAAGTTGCATAAATATAATAAACTAAGAATATTGAAGCATAAAAAAGTTAAATTTTTTAAAGAAGCATTAAAAAGTTTCAAAACTTCAGGAACGATTACGCCAAGTTCTCGATTTTTAGTAAAAAGAATGTTAAGTAAAATAGAGTTTAAAGACTCTAAACTGATTGTTGAATATGGTTCTGGAAACGGTATAATAACAAATGAAATTTTAAAAAAATTGGAACCTTCAACAAAACTTGTTTGTTTTGAGGTTAATGAAGTTTTTTATAATGATTTAAAGAAAATAAACCACAAACAATTGATTGTTTTGAATACTTCAGCAGAAGATATTGAGGGAGAAATTAAAAAACTGGGATTTGATAAAGTAGATAATATCATTTCAAGTCTTCCGCTAGCAATGCTGCCGAAAGAAGTTTCAAAGACAATTATTGCCAATTCGTATGAAGTATTAAAAGAAAAAGGACGATTTATACAATTTCAATATAGCACACAATTCTTAAAACAGTTTAAGGCTATTTTTAGCAAGAAAGTAAAACTTGATTTTGAACCATTAAATTTACCTCCTGCTTTTATATATATATGTGAAAAATAAATAATTTTCACCATTTTTTTACGTTATGATATTATCAACCCATAAAACTCATTAATCATGAACAACAAGAACTCAAGCAAAATTATTATTGGAGTTTTAGTATTGTTGCTACTAGGTCTTTTAGGCTATATGTATGTAAATAATACAGAACTACAAAAATCGAAAGCTTTTTTAGAAGACGAAAAGGTTAAAATCGAACAAGATTTAAGTGAAATGATTGCTAAATATGATACAGCAATTAATGATAATTCATCAATGTCTGAAGAATTAAAATTAGAACGAAATCAAATTGTACAATTTAGAGACTCTGTTAAAAATTTAAAACAAACAAACTATAGTATCATTAGACGTTATCGTACAAAAATTAAAGATTTAGAAAATTCTAACGCACAATTATTTAAAGACAATGAAATTTTAAGAGTTTCAAATCAATCTTTGACTACAGAAATAGATAGCGCACGAGTATTTATTCAAAATCAGACAGCACAATTAGACACCTTGAATCTTCAAAATACAGAGTTGATCGGTAAAATTGAAGTTGGCGCAAAATTACAAGTGAATAGTATTAAAACTGTTCCTATGAGAGAGCGAAGCAGTGGCAAACTAAGCGAAACAACAAGAGCAAGTCGCACAGATGCTTTGCGAATTAGTTTTAAAATTGCTGAAAACAGTTTGGCAGATGAAGGTGAGAAAAACGCCATAATTCAAGTATTAAATCCTAAAGGACAAGTTGTTCATGGAGTTGGAGAAGAAGTTTTGGAGAACGGAGAAACGATGATTTACACAGATAAAACAGCTGTTAGTTATAACAACCAAGATATTGATGTTGTTTCTTTGGTCGAAGTAAACCGAAAGGAAATGGTTAAAGGGATACATACTGTAAATGTGTTTTTAG